>DATHNR010000081.1:0-10417 GCA_035485835.1 Puia sp. | reverse complement strand
GGAGATGTGTATTGAAGAACCCTTCGCAGCTGACTAAAATCAAAAATTTTTTTCCTGGTAAGGGATGAAGACATTGAAATAAAAAGTAAAAATTAAAAAGTAAAAAATTAATCCTCTTCACCCATCGCATTGCGGTAAGCTTTTATAAAAATAACTCCCAGGTTTTTATAAGGAGGAATATAGTCGTCAAATCTTTCTCGTGCAACCGGGTCTTTTTTAAATTTCTCTGTCAGTGTCTTCCATATTGGCAGCCAATCGATATTACTACCATCCAGCAGGTCGCTGTTGATAGCCTGGAGGATCGGCTCATTCACTGATTTCGTTCCAACCTGTTTAGATGAAATGATATGGGCATCAGGACTAATGCTGAGCACTTCACTTAAATTATTATACCCCCCACAGGAACCCAGGATAACAATCTTTGCTGAAGGCTGAAGTTGTTTTAATGTATATCGCACATGGTAACTATGGCCACGATGAATATATATAGTAGGTTCGAGTTTATTGTCGTAGAGATAATCATCCAGATGGTGCTGTGCTTTATCATCCGGATCATCCTCTCCAAATAAAGGACGGTTGGCAAAGATCCAGACAGGTTTCCCTTTTACCGATTGAATCCATATCCATTCTTTTGTTGGATTCATGGTTACTTTCCATTCCGGTTTTCCCAAAAATAATTTCAGAAAATCCTGATATGAATTTTGTCCGTCTTTGTCCTCATCTCCATAGAAAAAAACCTGTTGAATAACCCGGCCGCTGTCGTCTTTCAATGAATCATAACTGACCGTATACACCGGAGGAATTCCAAGTTTAGCTGACAGGTCAACTGCCTGAGTTGTATCGGCAGATTCAAAAAGGGCCTCCATCAGGTGGTAGATCACCGTTCCGCGTTTATCGCTGTTGATAAGGTTTCTTTTATAATTCCACTTTACCTCATTCAAAACAAATGCTGCCAGTGGTGGATTTTTATCGAATATACTGCTATAGGAATCCGCTACATCCACTGCATCTTCTTCATTAGCTCTTTCAAGGCCAATGATAAAAGCCTTCATTATGGTAGCCGCATTATCCTTATCCATTGTGGCGAGGAAATAATCCAGCTTATTATATGCAGCAGCCATCTTTATGAATTTCCTGAAATAATCGCCATGCATTTGGATGATGAGACTATCACCGCGCGGTACGGACATACGTTGAAAAATTCGTTCATAAACCCCGAGATAACTGGAAGTATATATTTCATCCTCACTCAATACAATGAGATAGTATAGTTCTGCAGGAGTGAGAGGATCCAGGATTTTAAATCTGACCGACGCAGGTTTATCGTGCAGGGCATTAATCTCACGAACAAAAACGTCTTTACCTTTACTCTGGAGCATTGTCGTCAGGGCTTCCATTTCCAATGCGGTATCCTGAAACGGAGGAAGCATTCGGGCTGCATAGTCCATTCTCGTTTTTACCAGAAGTTTGTAATACTCGAGATTATTATCTTTTACTTTATTGATATCTGCAATGGTAATTCGGTGGTTGATAAGATTGTCAAGGAATGGGAGGTAGAGCTGCCCGCTTTTACTGGAAGCTATTCTTCCTACCATACTGATCAGGGAATCCTGGCTGTTACGTATCCTGGAAGAAAGCACCGTATTCCCGGAAGCATAGTCATATAGTTTGCGGATATTTTTTCTGCCACCGGTTACGATCAGGCTGTCAGTAAACGGCAGATCCGGATTTGAACTGAGAATCGGGAAAATTTCATTCGGGTGCAGTTCGCAGTATTTTCTTATCAGCAGTACGCGTGATTCTTTTACACCGGGGTTTTCGACCGGCAGTAAAAAACACTCTACCAGGATATTTCCCACCCCATAACTATTTTCGGCAATTACTGGCGCAATACTCATGTTCAGCCGGTCAAATTCCATTGCTTTTACAAAAGCATCAAAAAGTACGGGTGCCATGGAAGGCGGAAAATCCTTCTTTCTAAAATGGTTGTTGTATCCCTTAATCATTGATTCCAGGGAACGCAGGTTTTTAATCTTCATTTGTCCGCTAAGAGCGGAATCTGTTTCAATTTTTTCCTGGAGGAGGTCGACCTGACGGATCATTACATCCGCGATCTCGAGATTAACATTTTCGTCCTTTGAAGCCTGAATGATATCATCAGCCTTCCCATCAAGGGCGAGAAGTCTCAATTGCTCCTTGTCAATATTGTCGTGCCACAATTTATGCTCCTGCTGAATTTTGAAAGAAGGATTGGCTGTTTGCGCTAATAAGGGCAGGGTCAGCAGCAGAGAAATCGGTACTAGGAGAAAACGGATAATTATCTTCATATTTTAGGCGGTCCAACCCAATACAACAAAAATACAGCCATTTCCGGGATGCGCAAGACGATAACAGATGACCGTTTACAGATAAATTGTTCCCTTTTGACCGGCTTTAGGCTTTCGGCTTTAAGCATTTAGCTTCTACCCAGTATTAAAAAATTGTAAACTCAGGTCATTTCCCCGTCCCTACGATAGTTTTCGGTTAGTTTTGCGTAAATTTTTTGTTAATGGATGCCAAAGGCAAGAAAATTCTAATCGCAGATGATGAGCCGGACATCCTTGAAGTTCTTCAATATAACCTCGTTCGGGAAGGTTATGAGGTAACTACAGCCAAAGACGGGGAAGATGCATTGATCAAGGCTAAATCAACACATCCTGATCTGATTATCCTGGACATTATGATGCCTAAGAAGAGCGGCGTGGAGGTTTGCGAGATACTGCGAACCCAGCCGGTTTTTCATGACACCCTCATCCTTATGCTTACGGCGTTAAACGATGAGGGTTTTCAAATTAAGGGGTTGGAAAGCGGCGCAGACGACTACGTAAACAAGCCGGTGAGTCCCAAAGTAATTGTAAGCAGGGTTGGCGCCCTCTTACGACGTTCCAATAAAGAGTCCGCAGAAAAAGTTCTGAAAAGGGGAAACCTCAGTATAGACCCGACAAAATTTGAAGTGGTGGTAGATGAACGCCAGGTAACTCTGGCAAAAAAGGAATTTGAACTGCTTTATCTTCTTGCTTCCCGTCCCGGTAGAGTATTTTTGCGCAATGAAATCCTGAACCAGGTATGGGGTAATGATGTTATTGTAGGAGACCGCACCATTGACGTGCATATCCGCAAGATCCGGCAGAAACTCGGATTGGACTGCATTACCACTGTAAAAGGTGTGGGTTATAAGTTTGTGAACTAAATGCTCAACACGCAGAATCTTACTCCAAAGCAACTATCCGCTTTTACAGCTATCGTACTCGCATCTTCCGTGGCTATCGGAATTTATATTCTTACTTCCAGCTGGATCAACGGATTCGCCTCCCTCCTGATCGTATTTGCGGGCTCTTATCTTCTTATTCAACTAACGCTTGAAAAATTCATTAACAGGAAAATCAAGCTGATATATAAATTCATTCATCAGACGAAGGCGACCAGAAAAGAAGAAGTCTATTTCAAATATATTCTTCCAAAAAAAAGTATTGATGAAGTGCGTGAAGACGTGGAAAGATGGGGAAATAAACAAATGGAAGAGATTGAACTGCTGCGCAAAAATGAAGCTTTTCGAAAAGAATTTCTGCAGAATCTTTCCCATGAATTAAAAACACCCATTTTTGCCATCCAGGGTTATGTGGATACGCTTCTTAACGGCGCAATGGATGACCAGAATGTCAGAAAACGTTTTCTGGAAAACACAGAAAGAAATGTTGAAAGACTTGTTAATCTGATGAACGACCTGGATGAAATTTCAAAGCTTGAAAGAGGAGAATTGTTATTGCTTAAAGAAAATTTTGTTATTCAGGACCTGATTAGGGAAGTCTTTGAATCCCTTTCCATCAATATGCAGGATAAAAAAATGCGCACCGGCATTAAAAAAGGTTGCGAATATCCCACTTCAGTTTTTGCTGATAAAGAAAAGATCAGGATGGTATTGCTCAATCTTGTGGAAAATGCATCAAAATATGGAAAGCAGCACGGAAGCATCCTCGCAAGTATTTATTCCACGGATGGCAAACACGTGCTTGTAGAAATTACTGATGACGGTATTGGAATTGAAGAAGAACACCTGCAGCGTATTTTTGAAAGATTTTACCGTACAGATTCTGCCAGGAGCCGTGATAAAGGCGGTACCGGCCTTGGTCTTGCAATATGTAAACATATTATAGAAGCCCACGGTCAACCCATTCATGTTCGCAGCACACCAGATGTGGGGACATCCATCGGATTTACACTGGAGACTAAGAAAGATTAAATTGTCCGTCCCATATATGGATCACTGTATCCCTGATCACCTGTTTCTACTCTCCCAGCGTATCTTTTTTCAAACTGATCGTTCCCGATTATTTTTATTGTAAAATCATACCATCCGAAATTCTTCGAAAGATCTATCGGAATTATAACATTATCATTATTTCTTTCAGTAGGATGCAGAACTTTGTTTAACGGCGGGCTTTTATAAACATTATCTGTAATTAGTACCCTGAAAGGCAAACTGGTTGGATTACGCATGTTGATTTGAATATTCCCGGTAAGTTTCATTTTATTAATCGTCCCGGTCTGATATTCACAAAATATTTCTACCTGTGGATCATGAACAGACCCTTTGAATTCACGATAAAATCCATTTGGTCCGTAAACTCTCAGGTGATAAAGTTCGTTTTCAAATTCATGTAATGGCCATGAAGCTTCGATATGATCCGATGGTTTCACTGCAAATGCCCAAGTACGAAGTTCTTTTAAAACAGGAGATCCATTTTCCAAATGAATATATTTTCCGGGAGCGTATACATTGAATGGTGATCCGAGAGCTTTTTTACCAAATACTTTTCCACTTGCTTCAAACTTGATTTCAAATTCATTTTTCGCATCATTCAATTTCCCTTCAGCATATAACTGATAAAATAAGCCATTTGATGGTTTAATACCAGGTTCCTGTTTCGGCATATAGGGTGATGCAAACGGATCTTTACGGAATTCGCTAATTTCATCCGGAGTCAATGCTTTGTATCCAGAAGGCAGTTTTTTAAATTTTGCATTATAAACAGATTCCATAAAGGGATCCTTTTTTACAAATTCCAGATTTGCAGCCTGGTCCGGATCAGATGTTTTGAATACTGAAGTCAAATCTCCTGATACCGCTCGTCGCCAGTCACTAATAAGGGGAGATTGAATGGGTTTCCCGGTTTTTTGACTTAGAAATATTTCCAGAAATTGTAATGAAGAAGTATGATCAAATACCTCTGAATTGACAAATCCTCCACGACTCCATGGCGATGCTACAATCAGAGGTACCCTGTAGCCGAGTCCGATTGAGCTTTCACGGCTGTATGGTACTGGAAATCCTTTTCTTTCATTTTCCTGTTGCAGGGTCACGAATTCGACCCGCGTATCAATGCCTTCAGAAGCTTTGCCAGTTTCGCTTCTCCCTGAATGCGGTGCAACAAACGGTGGGATATGATCAAAATAGCCATCATTTTCGTCATAGGTAAGGATAAAAATCGTCTTCTTCCAAATATCAGGACTTTGTGTAAGTATATCCATAAGTTCCGAAATATACCATGCTCCATACCAGGCGGAAGACGGATGATCAGATAAATTTTCAGGTGCTGCAATCCATGAAACAGTTGGCAGTTTTCCCGCTTTTACATCATCCCTGAATTGATGAAAAAGATCACCCTTTGGCAATTTTAAATTCCGCATGGTACCGTTATCCTCATATTTGATTTCTTCCAGTGAATGATAATCCGGATCATTTACGTTCGTAACAAATGCTTTCTGGTGAAGGCCTTTATCCTTTGAAGAAAGGTTATCGAATTTTTCCTGGCTATAATCCTTTATTTCCTTGATGGCTCCTTCAAGAGATTTTTTCTTTTTATCCAATTCTTTCTGCACTACAATTTTTGAAGGATCAGAAGGTTGCAGGTTATCTAATTTTTTTTGCAATGAATCGATTTCAACTGGCAATGAATTCATCAGATTTCTTACCTGAATAAGATGCTTACCATGAAGTCGAATATTATACTGCGAAAAAAATTCCAGAGGGTTGTCCTGAAAATTGGCTAACCAGGGATCTTCTTCATCCTTAAATCCGACGTCAATGCTCACTTCATTCTGATAGAACTTCCAGGAAATATCATTGTCATCCAGGATCTCCGGAAATGTTTTCCAATGAAGTGTCTCGTAATCCATATCATCGTTCCATACATGTGCCAGGGAATTTTCATTTTGCTCAGCGCGAACGGTACCTGTCCAGAAAAAAAGTCTGTTTGGATTTGTACCCGTAAGTGAGGAACAGAAATGCTGATCACAAACAGTAAATCCGTCTGCCAATGCATAATAAAACGGAATGTCCTGCCTGTTATAATATCCCATTGTCAGGGGCATGTCGGCATATTCTTTAATGCTGTTTCTTTTTTCATTTAACCACTGGTCATATTTTCCATCATTACGCGCATTTACCTGATTTTTCCATGAATGAGGAAGGGAGCTCATCCATGTTGCTTTTGTATCTTTTATATTCAGATGGAAAGGTGCAAAAGTCTGGCCTTTTTCATTCGATTGCAACCAGACGGGATTCCCGTTTGGAAGTTGAATAATACGGGGATCATTAAATCCCCTGACTCCTTTCAACGTACCAAAACAATGATCAAAAGAACGGTTTTCCTGCATTAATATAACAATATGTTCCGCATCCATCCATGTGCTTCCCGGATTTGGATCAATTGCAAGCGCTTTCTTTATGGCAGCTGGAATAAGAGCATTCATTCCGGTCAAACCAGATAATAAAGTTGCCTTCTTTATAAATTCCCGCCGGGTATCCATTGCTTTGATTTAGTTCCTGATAAAATATCAAATGTAAACAGGTCACATAAATGCAGTCTTTTAACGGCATGAACTAATCATTAAATTTATTCAAAAACCAGTGGAGTCATCGATTTATTAATAGTTTAGAATATGTCAAAAAAATCAGCCATTGTTATCGGTGCCGGTATTGTCGGACTCGCTACCGCAAGAGCATTAGCGATTAAGGGTTATACCGTAAAAATAGTAGAGCGTAATTTTAAAGCCACAGGTGCTTCGATCAGGAATTTTGGTATGATCTGGCCAATTGGACAGCCTGGGGGGAAGCAATATGAAAGAGCGATAAAGAGCCGCGAAATTTGGAAACACATAGGGAATTCCTCTAAACTATGGTTTGATCCAGTCGGCAGTATGCATCTGGCTTATTACGAAGATGAATGGCAGGTTTTGCAGGAATTATTTGAAATATTCAATAAAGAAGGGAGAGATGTTCAACTTTTAAATAGAGAAGCACTTTTAAAAAAATCTGCTATTGCCAATGATAAAAATTGTCTTGGCGGATTATATAGCAATGAAGAAATCATCGTTGATCCGAGAGAAGCGATTTCCAATTTGCCGGTTTATTTCCAGGAAAAATTAAATATCGATTGTATCTGGGGCAAAACTGTAACAGCAGTCAGAAGCGGACAAATTGCAATTGGATCCGAAATCATTCAATGCGATCAGGTATTTATTTGCAGCGGATCTGATTTTGAAACGTTATATCCTGAAGAATACGCAAAATTTCCACTGACAAAATGCAAGCTGCAAATGATGCGATTAGTTGAAGAAGGATTATCAAGAATTGGACCGGCTTTGTGTGGTGGTCTTTCTCTGATACACTATGACAGTTTCAAAGCCGCTCCATCACTTCATTTATTAAAGAAAAGATATGAAGAAGATATGTCTGAATTCCTTAACCTGGGCATACATGTGATGGTATCTCAAAATCAAACTGGGCAGTTGACTGTGGGTGATTCTCACGAATACGGATTATCGCCTGATCCATTTGACAGGAAGCATATAAATGACATGATACTTGAATATCTTCAGGAGTTTACATCTTTAAATCGTCCTAAACTTATTGAATCGTGGAATGGTGTTTATGGAAAACTTACCAATGGCCAAACTGATCTTTTCTTTTCACCTGAACCAGGTGTATTTATTATAAATGCTGTTGGTGGTGCAGGGATGACACTGTCTTTCGGACTTACCGAAGAACTGATCAATACATTATAAAATATTTTCGAAGTTAAAACGCGCTAAATAGTAACGGCGGTCTTTAATTCTCCAAATACCTGTTTTTTGTATTTTGATGAAAAGTAAACCAGGGAAAGAATTGCACCCGCAATTCCCATAACAGAAAGTATTACCACGCCATGGGAATAAAATGAAGTCCATTGCAATTTTACTTTTAATACTTCTTTTGTGATCAGGATGCCCACACTTCCCAGGTATCCAAATGAATCGGCAACATATATTAGAAATCCCACATTGCCGGGAAATCTGAAACTGGCAATTAACCTTTCAAAAAAAATACAATTGAATGGAATATAAACAGTGTACAAACCCAGACCAGTCAAAGTAAGCCACCAGAAAGCATTTATAGAACCCTGCATAAAAAAAATACTGGTCAGACCTGTGATAATGAAACCGGTAATAATTATGTAATGTGTATAAATCAGTGCTTTAATATTATTTCTTATGAGAATCATGCTTCCCATTAATAAAAGAAGAATCAGGGTTACAGGAGCTTCGGTTTGAGTAAATATGGCCGGTTGCATACCATATCCGTTTTCTTTCAGCATATCAGCCATGAAATTATCCCTGATATCCCGAAATATTGTTGCAAACACATAGATACCTATGGATGCAATAAGTCCGGGAAGGAACATCTTCACAAATTCTTTTCTTCGTTCTGCAGGCATGGGTTCGCGAACACTTCGGTCCATTATGTCGGCAGGTGAAGGCGGGGGTATCTTTTCCAAGAGGAAAACCATTATAAGTAACGGTATAGCAAATACAAATCCGGTTACAAATGGCAACCAGTATTCGCTGGTTCCTAATTTCTGCAGAATAAACCCCGCAACAGTTTTAACAAAACCGGATGAGAAAATAAAACTTACTGATAATGCTGCACCAATAAAATCTGTTGCTCTTCTCCCTTCAACATAAGAAAAAATGATTCCCCAGATCATGCCCAATGGAAATCCATTGATAAACATAAATATGATATTCCAGGGTGCCGGAACCAGGGCAAATAATAAGAGACCCATCCAGGAAATACCTACCAGTAGTAAAATTATTTTGCCACGCCCGATTTTTTTCAATTCCGATATGAAGCGGATACCATAAAATTTACTGGCTGCATAACCAATTACCTGACTTATGACCAGCCATACTTTATAGCTTATGCCTGCATAGTGCATTCCATCAAAACTGCAAACGGTAAACCCTTTCCTGAAACCATACACCATGGTATAAGTCAGAAAACTAACGATTGCAGCAAAAATGGCAACCGTTTTGTCATTTCGAATTTTGACCGGAGGTGTGAATGTCAAAGGACTTGTTTAGATATTTGGTATAAGAAATTCTAAAAATGACTGTTATTAATCGGGTTGTTCCTGCAAATGCTGAAATATGAGTTCCTTAAAAATATCAAGCGAAGGCATCGGTTGATTTTCCAGTTTTGCTGCTTCATCCCAGCGTCGCATCTGAATTATTTCCCGGAATAGCGGATCCTCTTCCAGTAAGTCCGCTTCTTCATCAGACATTGGTCCTCCCTGGAATTCAAGGGTATGTTTACTTGCATCTGAGAGTTTATCAAAATATCCCGGTTCACGTAAAGTGAGATATCTCTTGGCAGAAACGTGTGATGCAACGAGACGTGTAATACGAAAAGAAAATCCACGATTCTCGAGGAAATAGGCGCCAATAGCTTCATGGTCTTTTATGCCATAACTGCTCATTGAATTTTCGTATGTAACTTTTTCTGCAATATGGCCGATATCATGCAGAAATGCGGCCAGTACAACTTCATCATCAAAACCTTCTGCTTTTGCAAGTTGTGCCGATTGAACCATATGTTCCAGTTGGGATACTTTTTCTCCTGAATATTCTTCGCCACCATACAAGGAATACAACTGAATTATTTCATCTGATATCCGCTCAGCTTCCGGTTTTTTCATAAATGCTCAGTAATAGATTGACTTAATTGGTTCTGCCGTTCCCTGATCAGGTACAAAATGAAAACCCAGGAGTGCAGCCAGTGTCGTGGGCAAAATCATCCGTTTCATCAAAAGCAATATATAACACTTTCGGTTTATATGCTTTAAGGTATTCGCGCGCTGCAAAATATGTAAGAAGGTCAAGACGAACGTCAAGAGGTTTCGCTTCAAGAAACTGCATGTCATTTATGAGTTTCAGTGCAGAGTTATCAAACTTTAAACTATCCACATCTGCATTCACATATATCCCGTTTCTCCATTTATTTAAAATATAAGGAAAAACATCCCAGGTCGAAAAAACCGCTATTCGTCCTTTATAGCCT
>DATHNR010000080.1:0-3753 GCA_035485835.1 Puia sp. | reverse complement strand
TTTGAAAACTATAACTAGTGTTTATAATTATAGTTGAAAAGAAATGTGCGAATTCATTTATTTTTAGCCCAAATACATATAATTGGTTTTAACAGATAAGACTTATGATGAGCGTGCCTTGCTGTCCCGGGTAAGTAAAGGTGACGAAGCAGCTTTTACTTTGTTATTGAATAAACATACGAATAACCTTTATTCCCAGGCATTGGCCTATACAAAATCCTCGGAAGTAGCGCAGGATATTGTGCAGGATGTTTTTATGAAAATCTGGATGAAGAGAAAAGAACTTACTTCCATAGACAGGTTCGAGAATTATTTATTCATCATGACCCGTAACCGGATCATTTCAATACTCAGAAAAAAACTGACCCTGCCTGTTTCCGATGGCATGCAGGAACTAATAGAAGAAAACAGTCCTACGCCGGAACAGCAATTCTCCTTAAAGCAGGCTGAATCGATATTGGAAAAAGGAATTCTGGCTATGCCTCCCCAGCGGCAGATGGTATTCAAACTCAGTCGCAAGGAAGGATTGAGCTATGCGGAGATCGCAGAAGAGCTCGGCATATCTACGTCCACGGTAAAAAGTCATATTGTGCAGGCCCTGAATTTTCTGCGCGATTATTTGCGTCTGCACGGCGAGCCTTTAATTACCCTCGCTCTGATTCTTTTTCTCCAAAAATTCAGAAATTTTTAACTCCCACCTGCCCTCAGAGGATTTTAATGCGTCTTTAACTGAAGGACGGGTTAAACCAGCCAAACATGGACGAGCAACTCCTTAGAAATCTTCTGGATAAATATCTTACAGGCACACTCGGTGATGAGGAGCGCGATCATCTGGAAAAGTTGCTGCAACAACCTGAGTATTCTTTAATGCTGGAACGCATTATGGAAGAAGAGTTTACGCAACACCGGTTCGAAGATGAAGGACATGAGCAGGTTCTTTCTCTAATAAAGGAAAATATTCTCATCGCCGTTCATCAGGTAAGGAAAACACGAATCCTGTATTTGCGCAGGTGGGCAGCGGCAGCAGCCATTCTTATTTTACTATCGACATCTTATTTTGTCTTTTTCCAAAAGCCTGTCAAACCAGTATCCACACAGGTACCTGAAGTAAGTGCCGACATCCCGCCCGGTGGTAACAAAGCCACGCTTACGCTTTCCAACGGATCTGTCATCCGCCTGGATAGTGCATCCAACGGAACGATTGCCCGGGAAGATGAAACGAATATTACGAAAACGGACAGCGGTCATTTACTCTATCATATAGGCAACAATCCGGTAGCTGAGACTAAAATAAATACCCTGGCAACGCCAAGGGGAGGAACATTTCAGCTGACACTATCTGATGGAACCAAAGTGTGGCTGAATGCTGCATCCTCTATCACATATCCGAGTTCATTTACGGGAACCGACCGCAAAGTTACCATCACGGGCGAAGCCTATTTCGAAGTGGCTAAAGACAGATCCAAACCATTTCTGGTATCTGTGAATGATATGGTGATTACGGTGCTGGGCACACATTTCAATATCAACGCCTATGAAAATGAATCCCAGGTTAAAACCACACTCTTTGAAGGAAGCATCGCGCTAAAATCAGGTCAATATAACAGCCTTTTAAAACCAGGCGAACAGGCCGAATCGGGTAACAATGGGAAAATTAATATACTGCAACAGGAAGACCTCAATCAGGTTATTGCATGGAAAACAGGGTATTTCAATTTCAGGGACGCGGATTTACCAACCGTAATGCGGCAACTCGAAAGATGGTATGACATCGATGTTCGCTATAATGATCAGGTGCCCCAACGGCGTTTCCGCGGCGAACTGCCGAGGAGTATGACGCTGAAGGAAGTGCTCAATGTATTGAAGGAAGTAAAGATTAACTATAAAATTGATGGAAAAATGTTGATAATCTATAATTAAGGATAACAGCCCGGAAATGAAAAACCGCCATGGGTTGGCCCCCATAGCGGCAGATAGTTTCGGGTTGACCCAAACTTAAGAATCCTGTCAGACTGCTTTAGTTCTTCAACCCAAAACGAAACAAAGTTATGTTTAAATCTGCTCATCGTGGTTTCCGGTTGTTCGCATTCCGGAATATCCCCAAACCTGTTTTAGTCTTGAAATTGACCGCTATTTTTCTCACTGTCGCCATGTTGCATGTAAGTGCAAAAAGCATTTCCCAAACCGTTAGTTTTTCGGGGAGTGATGTTCCACTTGAAAAAGTATTTGACGCTGTAAAAACGCAAACTGGTTTTGTTTTTTTTTATGATGTGGACATCTTAAAAAAATCCGGACCGGTAACCCTGCATGTAAAAAATGTTCCTCTCGAAGATTTTCTTCGTCAGGCTTTTGCAAACAGCCCGCTAAAATATTCCATTCAGAACAATGCAATTATTGTTACACTCAGGGATATCGATGCTGAAATGCCTCCGGGGGATATTTCGATATCCGGTCGTATCGTAGATGCCGATGGTAATCCACTATCAGGCGCCACCATATCAATGAAAACAGAGAGTGGAATGCTGGCTATCATGTCGGACGCCGATGGTAAATTTAGTTTCTCGGCAAAAGCCGGAACTGCTATTGAAGTTTCCTTTGTGGGATATAAGACTTATACTTTTAAAGCCACCCAGCAGACGCGCAATATTTCCATCAGCCTTTCCCGTTCAGCAGATAAGATGAATGAAGTTTCGGTAACGACCGGTTTTCAGACCATTGCCAAAGAAAGAAGTACCGGAGCTTTCAGCCGTGTGGAAGGAGAGGAGATTCAGCAAAAATCAGTCAGCATCAATGTTATCGACCGGTTGGAAGGACTGGTTCCCGGACTGGCTGTCAATAACGGCCAGGGTGCTGATAAGTTTCTTATCCGCGGCGTGAATTCAGTCAATGCAAACAGGGCGCCACTTTATGTCCTGGACGGTGTGCCCATCGCGTACGCTGATGTATCCACCCTGGTAAATCCAAATGATGTGGAAAGTATCCAGATACTCCGCGATGCCATGGCTACTTCCATCTGGGGGTCACAGGCGGCTAACGGTGTAATCGTCATAACTTCCAAAAAAGGTAAAGCGCAGGGTCATATAAAAGTGCAGTATAACGGCTTTGTTTCCTTTAAAGGATTACCGGATTACAGTTATCAGAAGATGATGAGCCCGAAACAATTCATCACTGCAGCGCAGGAAGTTTTCGATCCATCAACCTTTCCCTATAGTACTGTAACAACGATCAGTCCGAATTATGAACTGCCTGTTGTATTTCCACATGAACAAATTCTCTATGACCTGAGCAACGGAATCATTTCTCAGGGCGTTGCCAATCAACGACTGGATTCACTGGCTTCATTAAACAATCGTTCACAGATTGAGCAAAACCTCATGCAGCCGGCGATGCTAACTAACCACAGTGTTTCATTCAGCGGCGGGAGCCTCTTTTATAGTTTTTACGGATCGCTGAACTATACCAATACAAAAAATATCGACCGGTCTGATATCAACAACTACATGGTTGATTTCAAACAGATTTTTTCTTTCACACCCGGCATAAAGCTGGACATCACCACAAATCTTTCGCAACAGAGTACAACGCTGTTCATCATTCCGGATTTGCCGGTCCTGAATACTTATTTGCCCTATGCTATGTTTGCTGATGCAAAGGGAAATGCATTGTCGCAGAGTTATCTTCAGCTCTACAGCGGTTATCAGCAGAGTGCAGAACAGCAAAGCGGAATCAACCTGGATTATGTACCGCTGAAGG
>DATHNR010000079.1:0-2236 GCA_035485835.1 Puia sp. | reverse complement strand
GAAATGTCGATAAATACAACACCCTTGTCAACTTTGATATTTATATCAGAATCATTCCCGCTTACAGCGCCTTTGAGGTTCATAACGAGCGCCATGTTCAGAGAATCTTTATGAGCCATAGCTGCTTGCAGATCACGTATATACGCATCCTTAGCTCCTATGTTCTCTAACGATTTCTTGATGCTCTCAGCCTGTGAGCTGGAAATAACCGACATGTCTTCCAGTTGTTTCAGAGCCTGTGTATTGTTTTCTCTGAGGAAAGCAATTTGTTTGTTTAATTCGTCTATCTGTCCCTGTAAGCCTGTGTTTTTAGAAGTAAGGGAGGCAGTCTGGTCGTTACAATTTTTCAATTCGCCCTGGAGTTTTGCGTATTCAGCGCTTAAAGAGTCAAAGCGGGCCTGCATTTTGGCCTGCATTTCCTTAAATTTTTTAGTGCTCACGCAGGAGAACATGAACAGTGACGAAATTGCGAAAAGTAGAATGTACCTAAGCTTCATAAGAAATCATTTTAAGATAAGTTAATGAATAATCGAGATGCTATAAAAATATATAAGGCTGATAGCAATTGTTGTACCAATCCAATGCCAGAGCCACTTTTGTTTAATATAATACAGTTTTGATGAATACGAGATCGGGATGCATAAGGTAGGTTGTACGGCCTGAAAGCAGTTTAGTCTGGCGAAGATATGTGAAAAAATAAATTCCAATGCATTTCTGTCCTGAAAATTATTTGGATCTACTTTCCCTGATTAACGAAATCCTTAGCTTTAGTTCCCTAATTTATCTGCATGAAATTTTCTTTATACGTATGCCTGCTGATCTGTTGCGTTATTGTATCCTGTAAACTGATGCACCCAAACAGGGCCTTACGGGATAACAGAGCCTTTGGACGGGTTCTGAAAGATTATTATAATGACCGGATGAGATATTTTCCGGTGGAAGCCACCCAAAACGGCGATAACCGCTATAACGATCAGCTTCCTATAGATTTTACAGACAGCTATCAGGATACCCTCAGGAATTTCTACGGTATTTATCTTCATAAAATACTTTCTTTTGACCGTGAGAAATTTAACCAGAATGACCAGATCAGCTATGACATTCTTCTTCGTGAACTTAAAATGGACCTCGAGGCAATAGACTTGCACCTGGTAATTAATAATGTAACGATGCCTAATATCCAGTACATGCCTTTTAACCAGTTTGAGGGAATTCCCCTTTTTCTGGGACAAATGGGTAGTGGCAGCGGTATTCAGCCTTTTAAAACAACATCCGACTATGATAACTGGATTAAAAGAGCCGGACAATTTGGTGACTGGACAGATAGTGCCATTATATATTTCAGGAAGGGGTTACAGAACGGGTATATTCTTCCACGTTGTCTGGTAGAGAAAATGATACCTGAAATGCAGAATATGGTAACGCCGGATTTTACTAAAAGTATTTTTTATACACCTGTCAGCATGCTGCCTTCAGATATAAACGATGCGGAAAAATCAAGGATTACGAATAGTTTCTCCAATCTCATAGTGCAGGTAATAATTCCTTCATATAAAAAGATGGCAGATTTTCTTCAAAATGAATACCTGCCTAAAAGCCGTAACAGCATTGGTTTTGATGCATTACCAAATGGTAAGGAATTGTATAAATACCTGATACGCTATTGGACAACCACCGATAAAACTTCCGAAGAAATATATCAGACCGGCCTTTCTGAAGTAAAAAGAATAAGAGATGAGATGGAGGAAATTAAAAATCAAACAGGATTTAAAGGTGATCTGCCTTCATTTTTTTCCTATATGAAAAATGATCCACGTTTCATGCCATATAAAACACCACAGGAAGTGCTGGATGCTTTTAAAAAAATTCAGCTAACTATCGATCCCAACCTGAAAAAACTATTCGGTCACACACCAAAAATGAAATTTGAAATCCATCAAACGGAAGCCTTTCGTGCCGCCAGCGCCAGTGCGGAATATATTCAGGGAGATCCGGGAGGTTCAAGGCCGGGAATTTTTTATGTTCCTATCCTGGACGCTACTAAATTCAATATAACCTCAGGAATGGAATCACTTTTTCTTCATGAAGCCATCCCTGGTCATCATTATCAAAATTCTCTCCAAATGGAAGATACACTTCTTCCCATGTTCCGGAGATTTGCCTGGTACGGAGCTTATGGGGAAGGATGGGCCTTATATTCAGAATCTCTGGGTAAAGAATTGGGCCTCTATACTGA
>DATHNR010000078.1:0-2268 GCA_035485835.1 Puia sp. | reverse complement strand
CTGTATACCCGTCATTCGTATAAAACTGACTATTATATGTTCCTTTCAGCCAAACATGGGCAAGCTGGGAGTTCAAACTGATACTCAGGTTTTTGACGCTCGTAAAATTTATATTCAAATTCAAACCCAGGGTTTTGTTACTTCCCAGATTTTCATAGGTAGTTACCGTGGTAGTATCAATTAAGCTACCATTGCTGATTGCCTGAAGATGTGTTACAGTTTGTATTGAGTTATTTGAAAAGGCATAACTGATACCAGCCGTAACAGAATTTTTTGAAAAAGTACTGTAGTTAAGTTCAAAAGTATGATTGATTTCAGGCTGCAGGTTTGGATTACCTGTAGTAACAAAATTCGGATTGGATTCATCCACAAAAGGATTGAGCTGGTAAATACCAGGACGACTGATACGGTCAGTATATCCCAAAGAAATATTACTGTTTTTTAAATTCCTTTGAACAGATAAGGATGGAATAAGATTATTATAGTCCTGTTTAACTGTGCTAGATGAGGAAACAAAATCAGCGTTCACAGTTGTATGTTCCAGCCTCAGTCCCGCTTTCGCATTCCACTTGTCCCATTTTGCCGAGTAGGAATTATAAACGCTGTAAATATCCTGATCATAACTAAAATCATTCGTCTGGGATGGATTCACTTCATATTCCTTTGTAACATCATTGTAATTGCTGGATTCATAATTACTGAAATTATTCCTGAGAATTGTTTTAGCACCTGCTTCCAGATTTACTATTTTAAATGGATGAACATAATCTAACTGGATGGTATGTTCACTGTTCCCTGCGTGATTGTTTTGTTTATAATCCGGCAGATAGAAATTAAATGTATCAGAAACGGTATTGTTGACATTCTGTGTATTCGGAGAATAACTGTATTTGTAAGAAAAAGTCAGTAAACGGTTTTTATCCTTCCTGAAACCTCTTTGATAATTAAGGGAAGCGTCCAGTCCACCGAATCCGTTACTCGCATCTGACATGATTCGATAAGCCTGGGTAATCGTTTTGGTACTGTCGTAAAAATTTGATAGTTGATTTCCATCCTGACTGAAATTACCCGAATAAAATTCAAAAGAACCCGTCAGCAGATTAAGGCTGTCAAATTCATAACTCAATTCTGCATTCCCATAAGTATTATGGGCAGCCGCTGTATTGGTTCCCTGCTGAATAAGACTGGAATTATCAGCAAAAAAATCCTGTTCACCACCAATTCCATTGGTTTGTGAATGACGAACATTATATCCCATATACCCTGAGAATCCGAATTTTCCCTGCTTATAAGTGCCGTTCAGATTGATACCTGGTCCCCAGACAGTATTCAAACGTCCATTTACACCAATATTATATCCTTCGTCTATCTTCTTTTTGGTGATGATATTTATAATCCCGGCCAGTCCTTCCGCATCATATTTTGCCGGCGGCGTTGTAATAACTTCTATACGTTCGATATTGGTAGCGGGCATTGAACGAAGTACATCTGAAGGGTTCTTGGCCATGAGCGCAGATTCCTTTCCGTTGATAAGTATTTTATAATTGCTTTTACCTTTTAATTTGATATTATCAGAAGCATCTACGGACAACAGGGGTACTTTACGCATCATATCAAGTGCATCCAATACCGGTGTTTCAGGATCTGCACTGACATCATAAGTTATTCCGTCAAGATCTCTTTTTATTACAGGCCTTACAGCAACAACGGTCACTTCTTTCATCTGTTTACCCGATGCTTTTAAAGAAACCTGGCCAAGATCCTCAGATTTACCCTTGATGATGGGAATGGTTTTATTGTCATATCCCGTAAATGCAATTACCAACAGCCAGTCCAGGCTATCGGTTACTGAAAATTCAAAACTTCCATCATCTTTTGAAATGAAATTTTTTACAGGTGCTTTGGTTTTGGCATTTTGCAGAACGAGTGTTGCAAATGCAAGCGGTTTTCCGGAAGCAGAATCAACAACGGTCCCTTTCAGATTTATTAAAGAATGATTTGTTTGTGCCCATGCCTGACAAAATAGCCAGGACAACAGCGCAGTTAGTGATAGTGCTTTCATGAACAGGTTTTGGAACAGGTTTAATGGAAAAGTGGTACTCCTTCTTCACAAATCAGTGCCGAAATTATAGCGTAGTTTTCAATTAAGAAATCTTTCGTAGTTTAAATATTCTATAAATATGATAACCGGTGGAATCCGGTGGAGGAAAGGTGAGAATTAAACCAGCAGATTTATCGTATGAGTGTCATGGTTCCTTTCTTATAAAT
>DATHNR010000077.1:0-9238 GCA_035485835.1 Puia sp. | reverse complement strand
ATTATGCGGTATTGAACTGCAATTTACTTTAACCAATTCTTTATCTCTTCGTTGGGAAAAATAGTGAATGGCATTGGCAATTCCCTCTTTACCAGTTCCGCTTTCACCGAGAATCAGAACTGAACTATCGAAGGGTGCTACCAGACGAATGGAATCAAATATATTCTGCATGCGGGATGTTTTTCCTACAATGCCTTCGAAAACTTTAGTTTTCTGTGAGAATGTTTCATTATTAAATTCAACGAAGTGTTTCTTATCGGGTTGGCGATTTATTTTTTTATCAATGGCTGTTTTGGATGTTTGAAATTTCAAATGTGCCTTCTGTTCCCAGCGATAGTGAGCTATGTCGAGTGCGATAAGCAAATCTTTTTTCCGAATTGGTTTCACCACAAATCCATACGGTTGTGTTCTTTTCGCAATTTCCATTGTTTCATGGTCATAATTTGCAGACAAGTACACGAAGGGAATATCTTTTTCATTTAATTCAAAAGCAAGATCCAGTCCTGATAAATTTCCTTTAAGATAAATATCAACTAAAACCAGGGAAGGCCTTTGCTGTTTAACGAGTTCAAGCGCACGATTTACGGAAGGTGCAATTCCACAAAATTCATATCCGGCCTGTTCTATTGTTAACCGGATATCTTCGGCCACAGCCGGCTCATCTTCCACGATCAGAATTTTTTCTTCCATAACGATGTTGAAACTATTTTAAAAATCGGCTGAAACGGTGGTGGATTTCCATTCTTCGAGTTCTGTCGTCATGGCTGCCAATTTTGCCGATACCCGGTTATATGCATCCCGTCCCAGATACAAATGAATTGGAGGGTGTTCATTTTCAGCAAGCCCGATTAGAATTTCTGAGGCCTTTTCCGGGTCGCCTGGTTGCTGACCATTACCTTCCAAATAACGCTTCTGCATTTCTTTGACAGCCTGGTATCCATCAAGATTACTTTCGGTGTAAGCCAGTGAGTTTTTACTCAGGAAGCCGGTTCGAAATCCCGATGGCTCCACTACAGTAACCCTGATTCCAAATTCTTTCACATCCAGTGCGATCACTTCGGAAAAAGCAGCCACCGCAGCTTTGGTGGCAGAATAAACAGACCATCCCGGAGCACCCACAAAACCAGCCACAGAACCGATATTGATAATGTAACCCGATTTTTGAATACGCATAACAGGCAAAACACTTTTTACTACTTCTACGGTTGCCAGCAGGTTAATATTAAAAATGTTCCTGATCTCCTGTTCCCCTGTTTCTTCTATTGTTCCGGTCATTCCATAACCGGCGTTGTTAACCACCACATCAATCCGTCCGAATGTTGCCAGTGTTTTCTGTATGGATTCATCAATGCAATCCGGATTGTTCAAATCGACAACCAGAGGAAGAAATCGATCCTTATCTATTAAACCTACTGCCTGATTCAGCATATGTACATCGCGGGAACTTGCAGCAACCCTGTAACCATTTTCCAGCAGTTTTTTTACAAGAATCAGTCCCAGCCCCTGCGAGGCCCCGGTTACATACCATACTTTTGAATTGTTCATGATATTATTTTTTTTATTGGTCAAATTGTGCAGTTGTTTCCTCAATAACGGATCTCATCAGTTCAGCAGCTTTTGAATGTTTAAGTGCCGGCGCAATCTGACCGCACCAAAATAAAATCATGTCCCATTTTTCCTGCTCGATAGCAGCCTTCCTCATCCGCGATATAAACTGCGACTGTAGCGGGAAGGGTAGAAAGCTATCTTCCTTATGCATCAGGTCTTTCGCAATACGGCTGCTTATTCCCCTGCCGAGTCTTCCGGTAAATGCTCTCGATAAGCTGGTATATTTAGCTGCTTCTGAAAACAGCATTCGTTTGTGAATTGCAGGGGCATTCGACTCATCGGTTGCCAGGAATGCAGTACCGATCTGAACAGCATCAGCACCAAGAGCGAGTGCTGCAGCAACAGCTTTTCCATTTGCAATACCGCCTGCGGCGATAACGGGTGTTTTTATTTTTTCTTTAATCAGTTGGAGCAATACAAAAGTTCCTGTTGCAGATGACTCTGCCGGCGCAAGAAAAGATGGGCGATGTCCGCCAGCTTCAAAACCAGAAGCGATGATCATGTCAACCCCGGCTGACTCCAGTGCGAGTGCTTCATCAAGTGTAGTGGCAGCGCCGGCTGTTAGTATACCAGTCTTATGACATTGTTCCAAAATATCAGCCGATGGTATCCCAAATACAAAACTGAATAACTTGGGACGGATGTCCAGGATCACCTGGACCTGATTTTCAAACTTCGATTTAAAAGGAACCGGTTTTTCAGGCAAACCAATACCTAACTCATCAAAATATGGCCTGAATATTTTAGCTGCCATTTCATATTGCTCGTCTGAAATCATACCGCCGGGCGCATCCGTGTCCGAAACCCATAAATTAATATTATAGGGTTTGCTGGTAGCCGCTTTGATTTTAATATTGACTGCAATAATCTCCTGCGGACTTAACGTATAAGCTCCATAACCACCCAGTCCTCCCATATTGGACACGACCGCCACCAATTCAACGGATGAAAAACTTCCTCCAAAAGGTCCCTGCAGGATTGGATAATCGATCGCTAATAACTCGGCTGGTTTCGTATTGTACCACATAACCGGCATTTATTCTTTTGTATCGCTGATCATTTTATTAACGATCAACCACCTCCCATTAAACTTATGAAATGAAAGGAACTCATGATAATTGAAATCATACATCTTTACACTCACCTCAGCAATTGCAATTGAATTAACCACTTTAATATTCAGGATTTCCCCTTTGAATGGCTTACCTGAATCTTTTGGGCTTTGACGATTCTTTACACCATCCAGGTACTGATCAAGAGTCTTTGCATAAGGCTGTCCTGATACATCGCCAAAAAGCAAGGTACCCGGGTTGAAGATTTGACCTAGTGCATTCAGATCTCCTTCATAAATCCCCTTGAAATAATAATTTTCTAATGCATTTGAAATAGCAGTCGAGTCCTTTTCTAAGGTTTCCATTTTGAATTGATTTGTGCTTTGACGGAATCCTATCAGCAGGATCGCAAAGGCGGTTAACAGTTGGAATTTCATAATTAAATAGTCTTAGCGGTGATGTTTATATTCAGCTCAAATTCATTGTAGATAAGCGTATCCCCAAGGTCTTTAAAAAAATTGCCCGATCGGAATTTTATACCAAATTGGGTGCGGTCAATAATCATCTTCCCCATAGCTGTTAATATATCCTCAGCTACATGAATGTCTGCATCAAATCCAATTGTTCGACGGATCCCTTTAATCATGATATTGCCTTCGATATGCTTATTCTCTACCGTAGTAATTTCAAAAATGGCCTCCGGGTATTCGGCTGACGCAAAAAAGTCACCGGATGCCATATGGCCTATAAATTGCGCATTGGTAGCCGGATCTGTAATATCCAGAACTGTTATGGATCTCATGTCTACAACAAATTTACCCGAGGTAAGTATGCCATCGTTTAGTTTGAATTCACCTTCTTTGATGGCTATGTTACCACTATGCATACCCGTTACTTTCCCCCCTTTCCATTCGATGTTGCTCAGGGACGCTACAACTTTAAATTTATTATTTTCCATTCCTGTGTTTTTAATTGTTACACAAATCTGAAAAATAATAACCCGGGAACTGTGTGATGTATATCACTTTTGCGCGATCAACACCGTTTTGTGATCTGCGTCACATCTCAGGAGCTGTGAAGTCTGCTAAGCGTTTCCCTGGAGACGCCCAAATAAGCGGCAATCAGATGTTTGGGTACCATATTATACAGTGCCGGGTATTGCAGCATGAGTTCTTCATATCTTTTTTTAGTATCATTGTTCATATGGGATAATAATCTTCTTTGGGCTGCGACATACCCCTTGTTCGTTCGCCAACGAAAAAAATGTTCGACCTGATGAATTTCGCGGCACAACTTTTCCCTGTCAGCGTTTGAGAGAGAAAGCACTTCAGCATTGGTGATACAATCGACGCTGATCATGGCTTTTTCTCTACTGTACAATGCATTATAATCTGATGCCCACCAGGTCGGCATGGCGAACTGAAGGATAAACATTTTCATGTCGTCATTTATGTAAAAAGATTTGAGGCAACCTTCAACTACAAAATATTCACACTCCACTTTACCGCCTTCTGTGATAATAGTTTGCCCTTTTGTATAGGATTGAAATTTGAAATGAGAGAAGAAATAATCAAATTCAGGATCGGTGAGCAACGCTGATTTAGCGATGTGCTGTTTCAGTATTTCTTTTGCTTGCATTGAATTGAATTCAGGATTAAAGTTCAGACTAAACTTACGAAACCGCATAGTTTATAACCATTTCACAGTTCAGATTTTTTGCGGATCAGCCATATATCGCGGATTGACAGGTCGCCAGGACGCAAATGTTTTTATAATCTCTTAGCAATGATCAAGTTGCGTTTCTGGCATGATGTCTGAAATTCAGCAATGATCCCAGCACAATTAATTACACAATCAATCAAAAAAAGATGAAAAATTTGAAAGAGCTAGTCACAGAAAAGAATGAAATGGTTACAAATGGCCAGATCCTCGAAGCGATCGAAAAATATTTTGCGGCCGATGCCAGGACCGTTGACTTCACAGGTCGTAAGGCCAACAGTAAACAGGAAGCAATCGATGGACAGAAGAAGACTGTGGAGTTAATTCAAAAGGTAAATGAGATATCCGTGCATCGTGTAGGTATCGGCGACGATGTGACCTTCGCAGAATTCATATTTGATCTTGACTTGAAGGATGGGAGCAAAATTTACTGGCATGAGATCATCTATTCAGTCTGGAAAAACGGCAAGATTGTATTCGAGGAATATTACAAGGGTTTGTAAAGTCAACGCTACATCAGGTGCGATCGAACCGATAAAGGAAATTCAGGCAGTAGGGTCCAGTTGTGTGCCCATTTTATTATCGTTGAAAAACTTATTTCTATAGGCCTCAAAAGATTCCGAAATTTCGGAAATGGCCACCACATTTGCGTCCATTGTCTCCTGGAGGTCTGGTAGTTTCTGATCTAAAATATCCACACCAAGGGTAATATTGTGGGCAGCGATCTGCGAAACCTTTTTAAGGACAGCCGTCTGACTTTGTTCGAGATCTTTTAGTTCACGCCTTATCTTATCCATTAATTCGAGCTGTTGTATTTTATCCATAATTCGTTCATTCCGTTGATTGTTTGCGGAATAAATTTATGTATGCAACAATCCTACCATATTAAAAGAAAACCACCAACGAAAGCGGTTTAAGGAATGATGTAAGCATGCAATCAACGATTTTGGTACTTGAATTAAAATCTAATGTGAAGATTTTGTTTGGTATGTGCGTATCCGGGTTTCACGTCAAAATCATAGGTTTTGGTTTTGGAACTGCTGATCTCACTCGTTGCGACGATCGAATATTTCCCTGGCTTTAAATAAAGAGTGCCGTCATCATTCTGTGACAAATCCCAATCGATCTCCTGATTCAGATCTATGTTTGTGATTTTGAGTTTGCACGACTCATCCGTCGTGAGCTTTATCATGAGCTGCGCAACCTGTTTTCTTTGATCCGCGGGCGTTTCTGTTTGCCCGGTATTTTCTTCATCGGAAACGGCTGCTGAATTTTCGTCCGGCGGAGCTGCCGGAGGATTTTTACCAATATTCTTTACGGAATCAGTTGCCTTAAGCACTGGCTTCCGGTGTGTCGATATCACGAATGCGCTGGGAACACTATCCTCGCGCAGAACATCCCCGGGTAGCGTCGTTTGTTTTTTATAAGCAGGTTCAGGAGCAGATGGTCGTACATTCCGGAAATAAATAAACAGGATGAACATCCCGACGATTGTCATCGCCAGGATCAGGAGTGGCGTCACATTTCCACTTGTTTTTTCCTTCATTGCGATGGCTTGTTCCCTGATTGCGATGGCTTGTTCCCTGATTGCAGTGATTTGTTTCCTGATTGCGATGTTTTGTTTTCCGATGGCGGTGGTTTCGCCTTTATTAAACTTTTCCTCTGTACCCTCATTTACTTTTATCAGATACATGGAATAATTGCCAGGCGTCTTTTCAAAAGCCAATTGCTTAAAAGATCTGGCCAGATCGATATTTGTCTGATCGTTTTGGCTGGTCAATAATTTAATATCATCATCCGTTAAATTTTCTCTCAGGCTTTTACTGCAAATCAAAAAATAATCACCGGCCTGCACGTCCTCAATCCATTTTGTTTCTGCAGAAATGGGTGAACCATCAGCCATGATGCCCTGTGCAGGAAATAAGGAATTGTTATCCGTTCTAAAAAGAATCTCCCCTCCCCGCAAATGATAAACCGGGCTATCTCCACACCATGATATAAGCGCCTTTTGATCATATAGAATAAGCATTGAAAAAGTGGTGGCCAGATCGGTGTCCAATCCGTGTTTCGGGGCATATGCAATCAGTTCGTCCTGCGCCTCAACCAATAATCGATCGATCAGTTCTGCGGACATTGTTTTTTCGCGAAATTTCAAAACGTTCGCTGCCATAAACTGGCAGATCAGTTTACTCGCGATTTCGCCGTTTTCATAACTTCCTGATCCATCACAAACAATAAAGACCCTGTCGTTCCCGGTTGCCATCCCGGGAATAGGCCATAAATAATCTTCCTGTTTGATCTTATGACCAAGCTCAAATAAATAATATATTTTTTCAGGAATCATCATCAGTCAAATTAAAATGAGCTTGTATAGTTGCGCCACTCTCGCTTATTGTCTTCATACTAAAGATATTCTTTTTAAATCCGTAGCCCTGTTATTGTCTGTTCATGCGTTTGTTCAGATCTGCCCGGCATCGGATCGTTTCCATATTATCGCGGTCATATTCATAAGATTTAACGTAATCATGTAGTGCTTCATTATAATACTCAACCTGTTCGTTATAAGATTTTGTCAATTGTCCCATTTTGTCAAAGCATTTTGCCCTTCCTAAATAATAATCTGAATTGGAATATCCGGAATTCAACTCAGGCTTTTTGAGCAGCTCTGTATATCCTTTTATAGCATCCTTATAATTTCCCGCGTTGTATTTCGCTTCGAGACCGGCAAGAATCCGGAAAGAAGTATTTAGTTCTTTTAGCCGGGGTTCATAAAAATCTCTTTTCTCCGGCGCCAGCTCTATTGCACGGGTGTATAAATTGATGGCAGCCTGGTAATTTCTTTTATTCTCTTCCAAACGGGCCTGATCAATATACAGATTGAATTTATCTGCCGAATCCAAAGTTTCATCGAATCTCTCCGGGGATTCGGATGGATTTTTGGCCTCAACGATTGCAATATCGTCTGAATAATCATTCAGGGTATCGGCTGGATTGGAAAAACCAATTCTTGAAATATATAAAAGCCATTTGTTGTCATTGCCCCTCTTGATAAAAATCTCTGCCATCCGATTTGCAGGCTTGTACGGGGTAGATGGATGCGACAAACATATATTTTTAAAAAAGGATGTGAAATAGACATTGATAAAAATATTTTTTTTCCCCTTCTTGACGCGGGAAGACCTGACGTCGCTGATGTATACAGAGTTTGAATCCGTTTTTCCATAAAAGGTATTAAAAGCATTTAGATATCGGGTAACAGGCACCTCGGGAGCATTTGAGGAATTTGTGTAATCAGGATCGCTGATATCATCCGCAATGGCAATCTGGTCATTAAGAAATAATCGTTTGGCGCTATCATTAAAACTCTGGTTGATCAACTCCTTAATATCGGTGCTTTCCGCAGCAGCATATGAAATAGTATTCAGCAGGTTGCTAAAGTACCTCCCTATTATAATTTCTGCTTTTGCTTTGATAACCTTTACATCGTTCGTATTGATAGAATCCTGGGCACTGCATACTTGAGCCAGCCAATTGAAACCAATAAAAAAAAGTATTGCCCTGTACATCCTAGTTACCACTTAATAATTTGCTCCTGTAGTTATCCATTCCTTCCGGAGAAACTTTCTCCATATGATTAATAAGCCAACCGGAATTAAGTTCCTCCCGGATGAAATCCTCTACGGTAAATATCCAACTGCCAGCCAGTAAAAAATGATATTTTATCTTGATTACATCCAGAAAATCAATGTCACGATTTAAAATAGCGTTGTAGAATTCCAGCATATTGGATCTTTTCATATAAGAGCTTTCAAAATAATCGGATAAATTCTCTTTGTCATCAAAAGCTCTTTTTAAAGACACAAAATTGGTACCGTTGCTGGTCGGACTGATAATATTCGTTTTCACTTTGCTTTGCGCCATTTCTGTTACAATGATCCTGGACTTTAAATTGCTGGATCCAACAGCGACAATCATCCATTTTGATCCCTTGTTTTGGGTCATTTCAATTTTCATGATGACAGGAATTACAATGGTAGCAGCATTGTATCTGAATTTGCATGCCAGTTCTGCGTACCAGTCGTCTCCGTAATAATCGAGATAAATTGGCTTTTTCTTCCTGGTAACGTCTGAAACAAATTTATTCGTCATGACGCTGTCCTTCGACATGTTTTCATAGTTGAACAAACTCCTGATCAGAAGTTGCCTGGGAATATTGAATTTGACATGATGAGCTTTGTAAACGCCCCTTATGAATGAGCCCTTTTCATCATTAAACCGCTCAAAAAATTCATCTATTTCCTTCACCTCGTAAACAAAATGTTTCTCTTTAGCATTTTCATTATTTGAAATCACCTGGCTGAAGAGGCGATGGTGGCAAACAGAAAAGGAAATAAAAAACAAAAATTTTAAAACATGTGTTTTTGCCATATTAAAATGCGATTACACTTTTGGCCTTTTCGTGCCCAGTATCTCAACATCTGATAACATCACATCCCATTGCTGGATGGCATTACCCCGGAGATTTCTTTCGTAAACAACCAGTTGGACCTCGGTGGTTTTTTTTGTTTCATCCTCATACACCAAACGTCCGTCATTGTAGCCACGGAAAGTTTGTTCAAAACTGACCAATCCATAATACTTTCCGTCTGATCCCTTACGAATATTGCTAACGTAATCCACGTGGGAGAAAGTAATGACAACCCTTTCGTAGTGAAGGTTTCTGAATTTCTCCAGAAAATCCCGAACTTTTAGGTGTTTCTTTTCATCGCTGTGCAGAGATGAAACTTCTATAATCGCGCCCTGAACAAATAGACCGGTGGCCTGATCCACTGCGTTATCCAATGCAACATTTCCCGATG
>DATHNR010000076.1:0-5299 GCA_035485835.1 Puia sp. | reverse complement strand
CTTTACCATGATCTGAAGATAAAGGTTGGGATCTGTGTCCGCATGATCATAGCCTTCAAATTCAGTTAACTGCAAGGTTGAAGAAAAGACCGCTTTACCAGGAATCCCGGCTTGAACAGGATTAAGAGCAAAACATGTTATGATCATTAAAGGAAGCCCAAAAATAAGTTTGTGCATGATTTTATTGGATGATCTTTTAAACTTTATCATTTTGATCGATTTTTTTTAAGGAATTAAACAAATATCAATGAATCCGCATGAACTATTTCAAATTCATGCCAGACCCCAAAACCAATGATTTACAACTATTTGGCAGAGCGGTTATTTACTGATATGGTCGATTCCGATGCAGGTAATCGTTCGGATTTGATACAATTTTATTAGTCTACAACATTATTCAACATCATTGTTTTTCCATCGGTAATAATAATTTTGGCATTGGATGATTTCACCAGTTCCTTTGTTATTTCAATACTCCTGAACTTCAATATTTTATCAGTCAGTGAACCATTGATGGTATTTTGATAATTCCTGATGGCATTCGCATCAATCTGCATCAATAAAGAATCATTTTTTTGTTTTTCGAGCGCAAACTTCAATTCCTTTTCCTTGCTTTCAATATCAAAATCCTCCTGGTCACGCTTTGTTTGCAACTCCAGTTTGGTCTGTTTGGCAATTTGTTCTGCTTTGGCTTTATTTTCTATTGCATGAAGTACTTCAGCCGGCATGTCTATGTCTTTAACGAGCACATCATCTAAAATAATTCCGTAGGTAGAAATATCTGCCCTTAGTTTGTCTTCAATATTCTGTTCGATGGTTTCTCTTTCATTCAGTAATTCGATGGCGGTATATTTCATGGTATATTCCCTTACGATTGCCATAAAATTATTGATAACGATTTTCTTCCCGTAATCCATTCCGACATTGGTATATATGGAAGGAGCAGCATCGGGTTTGATATGATATAAAACTGTAAGATCCACTTTAACTTCCAGTCCTTCTTTTGTAGGCGGACTCATAACTGTGGAAAATTCCTCTATGCGGGTATTGAACTTGCGAATTTTTGATGTAAAGGGATTGTAATGGTAGCGACCCTGGGTTAAAATACCTGGTTTGATCATTCCTTTATGAACAACGAAACCAACTTCTCCGGGATAAATGGTGGTGCAGGCTGAGAAGGTGACTACAAATAAAATAACGAATGCGATTTGTGTAAATACATTTTTCATAATTACGTTTTAGAAGTGAAAGAGCGGGATGAGAAAGGTATATTACGCCGAGTTAAAATCGAGTTAACAGAATTAAAGCGTTGGTTAAACGAAGAAATTCGGATTCGATCCGCATCCGAATAATCGATACTTCATTAACCAAAAAAATTAATTGCCCTGAGGTTTCGCGGAAGTTTTATTTCGATGCATTGACTGAAAATGGAAGATGATTCCCAAAGCCAGGTTAAGCTGGTTAATATTAGCAGAAGACGGATTACCTAAAGCAAATGATGGAAAGCCATCTCCAAGCTTTCCAACATCAAAATAGGCTGAATTATTTGAAATATTCGGGGTTTGAATTATGGATAATTTTATGCGCGCACCAATGAGTGAAGAAAAATAATAGTCCGCTCCGGTTTGTAATGACCATGTAAACGCCGTCAATTCATTTGTATCCCAGGCTTTTGTAGTAGTTACATTTGTAAATCCCAAAAGACAACCCATAAAAGGATGAAACCTTTTTATCGGCACCGATATATTTAACCCCGTTAATAGTCTTTGAATATTTACCTGAGAAATGGTGTAAGCTTTTACACTACTATTGCCGGGATCATCCAGATATGTCATCGGATTTTCATACATGTAAGTTATTTCTAATCCTAACAGACTTTTGGGATGATAAATAAATGAAAATGAAAACTGAAAAGCCGGATCTATATGTCCTGTACAACCCTGATAACTGATATTATTTGAAAAAGTATTTCCTGCCGCCGGGATTATTTCGATACTGGATTGAGCATATGAGGTTAATGCATACATACTATTCAGCACGAATATAAAAGCGTGTTTTTTCAAGGTGTTTATTTCACCGGTTAACTTCAAACTTAATTATTCATTATCCAAATCATATTTTTTCTCTAATTCCAGAATCAATTTGCCTGACTGTTTCAATAAAGAATCAGCGAGTGATACATTACTATGCATAAATCTGGATCGCACCAATTCTATATATTGATTAAACATCGTTTTATCATAACTCAGCATGGGTGGATTGCTTCGGATGAATGAATCTATTTTACCCTGATCAAATGATTTCCAATTCGCCTGCACGATATTATTTGCGAGATCATTATACCTGAATTCAAAAAAGTTTGCCCTGCTTTTTCTGACTTCAGCATATATTGCGCTTAGTGTAGACTCCGTAGTCTGCATCATTCTGCAAAGCCTGTCGTAGTTTGCCGCATCATAGGCGATTGTTTTTTCAAAATAGCGGAGAGAGCCGGAACTTTTCATTTGTTGAAATGTGGCGTCATTCGGTATAAAATACCCATGCGCTCCACCCCATAGTCCATACCAGTATAGTTTTCCTGAAGGAATATCTTTAAGATCCCTTTCACCCAACATCTGCATTAATGTATCTACATTTTTTGCGGCCATATCAAAATATGCCCTGTAATGTTTTAGTTGCGCAGTATCCTCTTCCAGGTCTTTGAGCATGGATGCTGCATATACTTTTGCCCGCTCGTGTTCTGAAATAGATTCTCTTATGTTTTCTGCAATGAAACCAAGTGTGACGGCCAGAAAAATCATCAGGAATTCAAGGAAGTATTCTTTCCATTTCTTTTTCTCATGATGAAGGTCGGGATGATGATGTACTTCCATATTCGCTGGTGGGGTTTCCGGGGATTCTTCGGTCTGTTGGTTTGGTAAATCTTCTTCTACGGGCATTTGGGTTTTGAATTCACCTTATAAATATGCAATGTAAGCGAAGTTTGCTTTGCTATAACTCGCGAAAAATTTATGGAGAATCTCTATTCGGACTTTAGAATCATGCAGGTGCTTGTTGCAAATGCATATAGTTTGCCGTTTTCATCAATTAGCCGGGCCTCTAACAGGGCCGTTCGGTTTCCCTGGTTAATGATGGCGCCGGTTGCTCTCATCAATCCTGTTTTTATATTAACAGATTTCAGAAAATTCACCTTGATATCAATTGTTGTATATCCTGTACCCAGCGGAAGAACAGAATGAAGCGTACATCCCATAGCAGAATCCAGGACGGCCGTAATAACTCCACCATGAACAGATCCCAGTGGATTGAAGTGGAATTCCTGTGGCTGAAAAGTAAACTCTGCCCTACCCGGGTGAATCGCAGATACTTTAAAATCGAGGGTATGGAGCAGCGGTGGGAAAGGAAGCTCGGCCTTTATCATTTTTTCTAAAAATTCCAGGCCATTTAATTGATTAGCCTGCGAGGCAAGCAATGCCGGATCTTCCCAATTGTAGGTTCTGTTTCTTGTATCCATGTGCATCATTTATCTACCAGTTTGAGCCAGGCTTTTAAACCCTTTCTAAGGCTTTGTTCTTTTGCCTTAACATCTTGTAAATCTTTGAATATAGTTATTCGCCGGCCATTATTATAATCACCTTCCGGTAAGCCTGATTTCTCATTAACTTTTGCACCACTTGGAAACACCAGCATTATTCTGTTTTTGTCTGTTACCTGTTAGGGATCAGTAAGTTTTGCTTTTTTAGCCATTTGTAAAAAATTATTGTAAAAGAAAGAAGTATCTTATTTTCAATTAGCTTAATCCAATCTCCAGACGATGAATTTAATAAAATAATAATTACTGAATTCCTCACATCCGGGGGGTGTTTGATGAATTTTTAAATAACAGAAAGTTCAGCATATGAAATTATACAAAATATTATCCGGTAATATTCTTGAACATAATAATGAATATTACTTCATTAACCAGGGATGGACAGAAATTGTAAACAGGGATGACCTGTACAATTATTTGGAAAATTTGATAAAAAAGATTGATCCGGTAAGTGATGGCCCACGTTTAATAAATGAAAAATTATTCCCTCCGATCAGTGATCAGGAAGTATGGGCGGCAGGAGTTACTTATTTGCGAAGCAAAACTGCCAGAATGGAAGAATCTTCCATCAGTGGTGGTGCGAGCTTTTATGATCTTGTGTATGAAGCCGAGCGGCCTGAATTATTTTATAAATCTTCTCCGGGAAATGTTGTGGGGACAAATGAGATTGTCCATATCAGGAAGGATTCAGCATGGAACGTACCCGAACCTGAACTTACTTTATTCATTAATAAATATGGCAATATTCAGGGTTACACGATTGGAAATGATATGAGTTCGAGAAGCATTGAAGGGGAGAACCCGCTTTATCTTCCACAGGCTAAAGTATATGAAAAGTCCGCTGCTCTGGGTCCCTGCCTGTTAATATTAAATAAGCCCATCCACGATGACACAGATATTAATATGCGAATAATCAGAAATGGAAAAGAGGTTTATAATGATTCCGTATCCATTCTGAAAATGAAAAGAAAACACAGGGAACTGGTCCATTTTCTATATGCTGAAAACGATTTTCCCAATGGGTGTTTCCTCATGACCGGCACGAGCCTTGTTCCTCCATCAGAATTTACATTGCAGACAAATGACGAAATTTTTATTGAAATAAAAGTAATCGGGCTACTTAGGAATATCGTAGGTACAAAGAAATAATAATAGTCATAAATTGCATGCTTCTGTGCACGCCGTTTGCCATGACAAAATCCTGCATTACGAGTTTACTAAACCCAGGTCAAAAATATATTTTAGGCTTAGCGCTGATCGCTCTGACATTCGGGAGCTGTATACGCAGTTTTATTGCACCTGAAGCTATATCCCAGAATTTCCTGGTCGTTGAGGGATTTATTAATGTCGGTAACGATTCAACATATTTTACTTTAAGCAGGTCCAATTCATTATCAGATTCACAAATAGTTAAATATGAATCGGGTGCCAGTGTGATCATTGAAGGAACGAACAATACTTCCTTTCCATTGACTGAAAGCAGTCCCGGGAAATATTCCTGTGCGCCATTTGGTGCAGTCAGTACGGCACAATATCGCCTGCATATCGTCACCACATCCGGAGGTCAGTATATTTCTGATGATGTCACACCACTATATACACCGCCCATTGATAGTGTTACATGGGCAAATACACCGGGAGGTGTTACGATTTATGCGAATTCACACGGAAATAATAGCACCAGCCGGTATTATCACTGGACCTACAATG
>DATHNR010000075.1:0-4879 GCA_035485835.1 Puia sp. | reverse complement strand
CTTTATACGGAATTTCCAGTTGATCCAGTTCTTCGATTTAGGCACTGCATGGGCGGGTCCTCTGAGTAATATTGAACGTCCTCAATCCCATTATGAAAACGGTGATCCCGCTGTGCCCGTTGTTGTAACGATTAAGGCGGGTGGAATCGGTCCTTTTGCAGGCGGATATGGATTTGGAGCAAGGAGTACATTACTGGGTTATTTCCTTCGCCTCGATGTTGGCTGGCAAATGAATACCTTCTTTGGTAATTCCCCAACCTGGCAATTTGCGATGGGAGTCGATTTTTAATATTTTTAATGTGGCAAATGTGGAAATGTAGTATGTGAGAGAATGTTAAAGTTGAATTTGGAAATGTTAATGTGGAAATATGTATCTAATATTTAAAAAAACAGTTGCCAATTGGGATCAAACATTTTCACATTAACATATTCAACTTTCAAATTTATCATCCATACATTTCCACACTTGCCACATTAAAAAAATCATGCTTTGTATCCTTCCTTTCGCAGATAAGCCTGAACCTTTAGAGTCTGATCTCCCTGAATTAGGATTTGTCCGTCTTTTACTGAGCCACCCGTACCACAAAATTGTTTAAGTTTTTTTCCAAGTATTTCCAGGTCTTCTGATTTCCCGATAAAGCCTGTAATGGCCGTTACGGTTTTGCCACCACGGTGACGCGTATCCAGTATAATGCGAAGGCGTTGTTTTGCGGGCGGGGGCGTTTCTGAATAATCTGAGTCTGAGTTTTGAAATGCAAAATTCGGGTCCGTACTAAAAACAAATCCATTTTTGTCGGGAATATTTTTTTTAGCCATTTTATCTAATGGTTAATTATAAATTGATAAATGTTAGCGATTAAAAGAACCTGGAAGTGATCATCATACTCTCACACTCTCACACTCTCACACTTTCTTATATTGCTTTCAAACTTAAATCGATACTTTTCGCCTGATGAATCAGTGCGCCGACACTGATATAGTCCACGCCGGTTGCAGCATATTCGCGGATATTGTCAAGATTGATACCACCGCTGGCCTCTGTTTCAATTTTTTTCTGTATCACTTGCACAGCCTCTGCAAGCAGAATGGTATTAAAATTATCCAGCATGATCCTGTCTGCTTTTCCTGAATTCAATACTTCGCGAACATCTTCCAAGGTTCGCACCTCTATTTCTATTTTGATTGAAGGTTTATATTTTCTCGCGTAGTCAAAAGCCCGGTCCAGGGCTTTCCCGATGCCGCCACAAAAGTCAATGTGATTGTCTTTCAGAAGGATCATGTCAAACAAACCAAACCTGTGATTGGTACCACCCCCTATGCGAACGGCTTCTTTTTCAAGAAGTCTGAATCCCGGTGTCGTTTTTCTGGTATCCAGTATTTTGGATGAATAACCCTGGATTGCTTCCACATACTGACGCGTAAGTGTGGCGATTCCGCTCATCCTTTGCATACAATTCAATACCAGGCGTTCACAGGCCAGAATGGTGATTACAGAAGCTTCAATAGTGAATGCAGTATCACCAGCCTGTACGGCTTCCCCATCATTTTTATGCAAATGAAAAACAGCCGAGGGTTCTCTGGTATGAAATATTTTTTCTGCTACTTTAATGCCGGCTAGAATACCGTTTTGCTTTATTTTCAGCAGGGCCCTGCCCCGTGCATTTGATGGAATAACGGCCAGGCTGGAATGATCTCCGTCGCCCAGATCTTCAGCCATAGCATTCACTATCAATTCATGCAAACGCTCATCGAATTGGTTAACGGGTTTGCTCATCGCCGAGCAAAGTAAAAATTAAAAAGTAAAAAGTAAAAAATAAGAATTGCCATGTGTTTCTCACACTCTCACACTCTCACACTTTCTTAATCCACCGCCTGAAAGCGGATCTCCTGAAGAAGATGTTTATCTCCTTTATGTTTGAAGAATAAAGTAGTTCTATAATTACCGGCTCGTGTTTGCAAAATACCTGCACAGAAGAAAGTGCCGCCGCTTTCACCCTGCTGTGTTATCCTGAAATTCTGCACTACATTGGTATTGAAAAAATCTCCGATCACCATTTCTGCCTGGGTTTTACTGTAAGTGTCGGATTTATCTGGAAGACTGATATCTACACGCACATCAAAGAAAGGAGATAGCTGATTTACATTACCCAACCTGATCGCCGTGGCTACAGCATCTATATTGTCAAAGCTCCGGTAAGAAATCAGGATGAGGGCAAATCCAGCCAGAACCCATCCCATTAACCTTTTCATAGGAATTGTTTTCATCCTGAAAGAGCTAAAAATATGCCAAACTAAAAGGGGGGTCTCAAAATGGCTTAAAACAGCCCATATACGCTAACTTTGAACTCATTATAATCAATCGTTTTATAGGAAAATGGCTAAAAAATCGGCGATCCTCATCATTATGGACGGTTGGGGATTGGGGAAAGTAGAATCTGCAGACGCCGTCCGGCATGCTAAAACACCCTTTGTAAGTTCCCTTTATTCGAAGTACCCAAACAGCACCCTGGTTACCTGTGGGGAGGAAGTAGGATTACCTGAAGGCCAGATGGGAAATTCGGAAGTAGGACATCTGAATATCGGGGCAGGTCGTATTGTATACCAGGAACTTCAGCGGATCAATGTTGGCATCCGGGAGGGAACTTTTGCAAAAAATCCTGTCCTTCTCCGGGCACTTCATCTGGCAAAAAGCCAGAATAAAAAATTACACCTGCTCGGCCTGGTAAGTGACGGTGGAGTCCACTCCCATATTAATCATCTGAAAAAAATTATTGATTGCTGCAAAACCGAATCCGTTTCCTCTGTTTTTATACATGCGTTTACTGATGGCCGTGATACAGACCCGAAAAGTGGTTTCGGATTCATTAAAAATCTTCAGGAACACCTGGATTCAACCGGCACAGGTAAAATTGCGACCGTATCCGGAAGATATTATGCAATGGACAGAGACAAACGTTGGGAGCGCGTAAAGCTTGCTTATGATACCCTGGTGAACGGAAGGGGTTACAGTGGAAAGGATGCTTTGCAAATTATTGAAGAAAGCTACGCTGCAGGTGTTACGGATGAATTCATAAAACCCAGTGTTGTAACGGATCCCAGCGGACAACCCCTGGCATGTATTTCCGACGGCGATGTAGTGATCTGTTTTAATTTCAGGACAGACCGTTGCAGGGAAATCACTGAAGTACTGACACAGAAAGATTTCCCGGATCTTGGAATGAAAAAACTTTCACTGGATTATACAACAATGACGGAATACGACCATCATTTCAAAAATGTTCATGTGATGTTTGAAAATGATGATTTGAAAATGACGATGGGCGAAGTTGTTGCGAAAAATATGCTCACTCAGATTCGTATAGCTGAAACGGAAAAATATCCGCACGTAACTTTCTTTTTTAGCGGAGGTCGTGAAAATGAATTCGAAGGAGAAAAACGTATTATGGTTCCATCACCCAAAGTTGCTACTTACGATCTGCAACCTGAAATGAGCGCAGTTGGAATAACTGATGCAATCATTCCTGAAATCAATCATAAAACCGCCAATTTTATCTGCCTGAATTATGCTAATGCCGATATGGTGGGTCATACCGGAGATTTTCAGGCGGCAATTAGGGCAGTTGAAACAGTTGACCAATGTGTTGAAAGGGTGGCTACCGCTGCCCTGGCCAACGATTACGTGGTATTCATTACCGCCGACCATGGAAACGCAGATTATATGATCAATCCCGACGGTTCCCCGAATACCGCCCATTCCCTCAACCTGGTTCCTTATTTTATTCTTGATAATCAATGGCATGGAAATGTACATCCCGGAAAACTTGCCGACATAGCCCCAACCATTCTCAAGCTGATGGGATATGAAATTCCCAGAGAGATGACTGGAAATGTTTTATTCGATTAAAAAAAGAGCCCAAACTTTCTTTCGTGCAGCTTTCGCACATGAAAATTGTCTAATTTACAGGGCAACGAGGTTTAATATGACCGAAGAAGCCATCTTACAAGGCTGTTTAAAAAATCATGCTGCTGCCCAAAAGGAATTGTACAACAGATACAGTCCTAAAATGCTGGCAGTATGTTACAGGTTTGCACACAACAGAGAAGACGCCGAGGATATGCTTCAGGAAGGTTTTATTAAAGTTTTTCTTCAAATGCATACATTTCAAAGCAAAGGTGCCTTCGAAGGCTGGATCCGCCGGATCATAGTTCACACGTGCATCAATCATCTGAAAAAAAATAAGCGCTTTAACGAGAGTGTGGATATCATACAGGCAAGTTCTATTCAGATCAGGGAAGAAAACATTCCTTCCATAGTGCAGGCAAAACAGATTGTGGATTGCATTCGCATACTACCGGTAGGCTATCGTACCGTTTTAAACCTTTATGCCATAGAAGGATATTCACATAAGGAAATTTCCGGGATGCTTGATATTGAAGAAAGTACCAGCCGATCCCAATATACCCGTGCAAGACAGATGCTGGAAGAGATTTTAATTAAGAGAAACCTGATTCCGGCAGCAAGAGAAAAAACAGATCGCTTAACCGCAATACATTGAAAGAGCAGGAGCCTGACCAAAACTTCCGAAAATGAAGGAGCGAATTTTATATGAAGAAGAATTTGAGAAGCAGCTGAAAGAGAAAGCTGATCAATTCAAAATGTATCCTTCCGATAAAGTATGGAACGAAGTTTACAGTTCACTCCATACCAGACGTAGAAGATTTGTAGCAGGAATGACGGTTCTCATTGGCGGCATTCTTGTCCTGGCAGGTTCTCAGCTAATATTTCCCTCAAAGAATACTGTTTCGAAAACCATTACTGCAATTAATAATACCAGCGCGAAACCCGCTACAGCAGGAAATCTTCAAAATTTAACAACAG
>DATHNR010000074.1:0-2765 GCA_035485835.1 Puia sp. | reverse complement strand
CAATACCAACAGAATTATCCGTCAATGTATAAACCGAATCCAATCCAATGGAAGCACCCATCGCGCTTAACATCTCAAAATGAACTGCGTCTATGCTTTTCTCCACAATAAAATAATCTTCCGACTTAACAGGAGAAGCCGCCCAGCGCAAAATAGCATGTCCGTCCTGGGGTGTTACTGTAAAAAAACTAAAAGAAGCACTTGCATCTAAAGTAGAAGATAAATGATCGCCGGGGGACTGGCCCATTATTGCACAGCACAAAAGGACTGATGCGAGCCATAACTGAAGTTCCTTCATGGGATAGTAAATGTGGATAAGCTGTTAACAAAATCCATGCCGTTCCTAAATCTGCTCCAACGATCTGACTTCATCTATGGTCAGTAGTTTAAATTCTCATTCTAAATATTTTTAGTACCAGTCCCTTCATTTATACTTGAAAAAGTGATCTTCTGATTCTACCAGACACCTGCTATATATATACCATTATCGTGAGTATGGCATAAGATTTAGGCTTAAAACAAAACTTAACTTGCATCTAAACCCCGAAACATGAGTATTTATAAAATGTCCGCCAGTAAACGCATCGCACTGGTCGCACATGATAATAAAAAAAACGAGCTCATCGAATGGGCTATCTATAATAAATCCGTGCTTTCCATGCATCGTCTTTTCGCAACCGGAACCACAGGAAAAATGTTGGAAAAAGCACTGGAGCTTTCCATCACCAAGTTTATGAGCGGACCACTCGGAGGAGACCAGCAGATTGGAGCACGTATCGCTGAAAGGAAAATCGATGTTTTGATTTTTTTCTGGGATCCTATGGAAGCCCAACCACATGATCCGGATATTAAAGCCCTGCTCCGTTTGGGTGTGGTATGGAATATACCCTTCGCCTGTGATCGCTCTACGGCGGACTTTCTCCTCACCTCACCATTAATGCATCAGGATTATGAAGTGATTCAGCCTGATTATTCCATCTATCTGAAAAGACCACCCAGGTAATTCTAAGTCGCTAACTTTAGTACAACTTTTCATTTGAAAAAAACACTAAAAATTGGACTAAGGGTATTAATTATTTTGATCGTCCTGATTTTAATACTTTTCATCGGCGGTAAGATTTATCTTAAGCAGCATAAAAAACAGGTCATTTCCCTTATTGAAACGGAGGCAAAAAAACAATTAAATGGGGGAGATCTTCATATCACCGATATCAATATCAGCTTTTACAATAGTTTCCCAAGATTTGCTTTTACAATTGATTCACTTACCCTTCGCGACAGCCTCTGGTATCGTCATCACCACGACCTGATATTTGCAAGCAGGGTATATGCTACCATGGATTTATTCAAACTCATTTTCGGTAAAATCAGCATCGACAGAGTTAAACTGGAAAGCCCGCATATCTATCTCTATACCGATACTTCAGGATATTCCAATACTTCCTTATTCAATAAGAAGGCACCACCTAAAAATAATAAGGCTAAAAATTTTGAATATCCAATCCTTCAGTTAAGCAACGGAAATCTCGTGGTAGAGAAAAAAGATAATAACAAAATCTTCGCGTTCGATATTCCAAGCCTGGAAGCCCATATTAGCGCCAATGAAGATGACCCAGGACTGAAAATTGATGTCGCTCTGGATTGCAAAATCCGTCAAATGATTTTTAACCAACAAAAAGGACCCTACCTTGAAGGGAAAACAGTTACCGGGAGAGTTAAAATTGAATTCAATAAAAATTCAAAAGTTTTACAATTCACAAAAATCAAGCTTGTTGTAGATCAGCAGCCTTTTATTTTTAGCGGCAAGTTTTTCCTGGCTGAAGTACCCGCCCCTTTTACACTTTCATGGGAAACTGAAAATCTGTCCTTCAGAAAAGCTGCATCTTTCCTTTCAAATAATATTCGCACAAAACTGGAGCCATACGATATTTCAGAATACATCACTCAACTTACCGGATCTCTGGATAATACCGAACCGGAATATCACACTCCCCTGATTCATTTGCGAATGAAAGTTGATAATAAAACGATCACGACGCCCATAACCATTATTAACAACGCATCTTTTACAGCAACATTTAATAATGAAGAAATAAAGGGTCACGGCCATGAAGATGAAAACACGATAATGCATTTCTCTGCAATGAAAGGAAACTGGGACAAGCTTAATTTTCATTGCGATTCAATCGTTATTCGAAATCTTATTCATCCGCAGATGAAGCTTAATCTACTATCAGATTTTCCCCTGGAAAATATCAACAGTTTCTTTGACGAAAATACACTTGCATTTACAAAAGGATCTGGTAAAATGAATTTAATATATAGTGGCTCACTCGAACAGAACTATGATAGCCTCAGGATGATCCTCGGAAACTTTAATATGGATTCAGCTTCGATTACATATATACCAAGGAATTTAATATTTAATGACGGAAAAGGGGTTGTTCATTTCACCGGCAAAGACATGATCGTCGATAACTTAAACCTAAATTCCGGCAATACCGACCTGATCATGAATGGAAGTGCAAAAAATCTTTTTTACCTAATCAATCAAAAAAATAAGAAACTCGCACTCGACTGGACGATTCATTCGAATAAATTAAATCTCAACGATTTCATTTCTTTCCTTAAACAGAAACATTCAAAAGTCTTTTCCAAGAAAAAGAAATCTACACTGGACCGGTCCTTAACAAATTTTACAAACCTCCTGGAGTCAGCCAATTTTAATCTTAACCTGAATGCAAGGCAATTGATCTATAAGAAGT
>DATHNR010000073.1:0-2891 GCA_035485835.1 Puia sp. | reverse complement strand
ATTTACGCCCTATACAATTAATTGATCCACAATTATTTTGAAAAATATTTGCGTAACTAATAAGTTACATATAAATTAGCGTAACTTTTAAATTACATATGATGAAGAAAGAGATTAAACAAATATGCCAGTTCAGCCAGTCGCCACGAGTGGTTTGGGAATACCTCACCAAACCTGAACTTTTGGAACTATGGTTGGGGAAAACAGATTTTATACCAATCGTAGGCCACAAATTCCGCTTTGTCAGTCCGTATGGAAATGATTCTTATTGCGAAGTATTAGAAGTAAATCCTTTCACCAGACTTTCCTTTTCCTGGCAAAAAAAATCAGCAAAAGACAATTTGCCTTTTACTTCAAAAGTCGTGTGGACACTTATTCCGAAAGAAGACGGGACAGAACTGCAGTTGGTGCATGATGGTTTCACTGCATTGGAAGATTTTGATGGTCACGAAAAAGGGTGGGACAACTGCTTAAAACAGTTAGGAGATCTTATTCAAACTAAAATGAATTACTGATTCGGATTTTATAGTCAATAACAGAACGTAACAACGATGCATTCCAGTCATACCAATAATCAAAAGATCTGAAATGCTGTGGATCCGACAGGTCATAGACCGAGCAGGAATGATAATAGGATGCGAGCCCGATCCGGATCCAGGGGATGACCTTCTTTTCTTTTCTGAGAAGCACACCTTCATTCGTAAGGAAAGCCCCGGCAAGCTCATAGGTAAGGCCATCATTGAGAAGCCTTACGTAGTGAATTGCCATATCATTAAAATAAGCTTCCTGAATTTGTTTGTGTATCTGAATGAAAAGTCTTTCAACTTTTCTATAGCCAATTTCAAAAAATGAATGCATACGTATTAATATGATCTTTCCTTCACTATTTTTTATTTCGATATTGTATGTTCTGCTGAAAGGAATAAATCTGTATGTAAGACGGGTTACACCAAAACGAAATCCCTCAATGTCCTCCTTGGTAAACCTTGTTTCTGATAGGGGTCCTTCCAATTCAAGGTAGAGTGGACCAATTGTTAAGATCCGGGTTGCGCTAAACGGGGTTCGTTTTACGCGGAATTCATGAACTTCTTCGGTCATAGAGTTATAATAAACGGATCAATAGCTGTTGAAGTTTCTTTTTTAAATAATCAACTTTCAGGCGTTAGGCGTTAAGCGTTAGGCGTTGCGCGTTAGACGTTTTCTTCTTCCATTTCAATTAATCGTATTTGTATTTTATCCCTGATATTTCTTTCAATTGACCCCATAATAAATTGCATGCCATCCTTATTATTTAAATCATCAAACAGCTTCTCATGGGCAGGCGACTCTTCCAGCCAGCTCCGTAAAAGCCTTAGTTCATCTTCACTCAGAATATAACCTGCTTTGTAATTACATAGTACGTTTAATATCGGCTCTAAATCTTTCATAAAAATTAAATCATTCAGTCAATCCCGTATAACGATTTTCAGAAGGCAAATATCCGCTTTTAACCAGGATAGAAGCAAGACGGTCATAAAAAGCAGGTTCCGCAGGCGTAACGCTGGCGAGCCCATCCACATAGCGGTTATATAAGGAAAACAACGCAGCGATTAATACCGTGTCATGAATTTCCAGATCAGTCGCACCGTTTTTCTTTGCAAATTCAACCATTGCCGCAGTAACATTTTTGCCGCTGACCTGGACGGCTTTTGCGATGGTCAGTAATGCTTTCATTTTTTCACTTACCGGTGCTGAAGGAATATTTTCTTTTACTTTTTTTGAAGTTTTTGTTTCTCCCAGGAGATGATCGGTCGCAGCAGTATGAGCAGCTGTGCAAAACCGGCATTCATTGCCATAGGAAACGATAGAAGCAATCATTTCTCTTTCGGCTTCTGTCAGGGTGGATTTTCCTCTTAGCAATATCTGAGTAAGTTGCCGGATAGGTAAAGCAGTATCCTTCCGGTAGTTTAACAGCCCGGTAATTCCCGGTAGTTTTTCATCGAGGGGTATGTATGGCATGATGCAGATTTTTTATTGACTCCACTAAGTTACATACTTGTTTGTGCAATTATATCTATAGTCCTGTGGTCCTGCCTGTCATAAAAAAACTTGTCCAGCAGGTTTTTTTCTTTATTCATATTCATGGTTGCGTCCTTTGATTGCGTATGACTATTTTTCACAAAACTATAACCTAACATTTTTCAACCAGTTGGCATGGTGATTGAAACTCTCTAAATTAAAATGTTTAATTATGAAAACAAGAAAATTTATAACAGCAGCCTTACTCACCATACTAGCAGCAATCATTTTCATATCCTGTTCTAAAAGTAATAGCAATAATAATGCGCAGGGCACTACTATTTCAATTACAAGCTCAGGCTTTTCACCCGCAACTTTAACGGTTGTGACTGGTTCGAGTGTAACCTGGAAGAACAATGATTCCACATCACACAGTATTTCATCATCAGATGGAAGTATCAGTAGCGGAACTATTGCAGCCGGTTCTTCTTACAGTAAAACATTTTCTTCTGTCGGAACCTTTAATTACTTTGATGCAACAAAAACGAGTATGACAGGTGTTTTAATTGTAGCTGCCTCCATGAGCGGTGGCGGATATTAAAATATTTTTTTACAAATTGCCTGTAACAAAATCGACAAATTCTTCTCTGGAATGGGGAGCGTCGGCCTTATGGCAGCATTTTGAAATCGCTTCGAGTATTAGTTGATGAGATTTTTGAGGGTAATGCTTTTTGAGTTTATCGGCGAGGTATTCGACTTCCCATCGGTCTTCGCAGGAGAATTTAGAAATGTTTTTACTTTCTTTAATTTTCCGACTGTCGTAATCAGACCAGTCCTCGTATAATATAGGGTGAGCCATAACATTTATTTCTTCGAATTTAAATAATATAACG
>DATHNR010000072.1:0-7296 GCA_035485835.1 Puia sp. | reverse complement strand
CACGAACGGATGCGCTGTTGAGCAGGGTATTCGCATCGCTGAAAATGATGAAGGGTGTTTCAACAAATTTTATGGCCCGGTTCATAGCCGAAAGCTTTCCTTTACGATCCTCCTGATGAAGCAATTTAATTTGATTGTATTTACTTATTATCCCGGGAGTAGCGTCTATGGATCCGTCTGTAACAAAGATCAGCCTGAGTTTATCAGAAGGGTAATCGAGATCCAGGCTGTTTTTAATTTTCTGCTCTATAATATCTTCTTCGTTGTACGCAGCGACAATAAGCGTTATTTCCGGTTCATAATACGGATCGGACTCAGTAGATGTCTTTTTAGAAAAAAGACGTTTAATTTTTACCAGCAAATAGAGAAGAAGGCCATATCCGATATAGCTATATAATAAAATCAAAAAACTGGCAAAAAACAAAAACTTAAGCATCATCTATAGTTGGCTGGCCGCTAATTTAGAAGATTCATCTGAAGGGGAGACACTTAATAACTTTATTACCTGTAATCGGCTTAAAAAAAATAGTACGCAGGGCTTTGATTTCTAATAAATTTTACTTTATGGAATTTATTATTATTTTTGACTCGTTTGGATTATCATAATCAACTGATTACCCGAATACAATAACATTATCTATCGAGCCCGGGATGAGTTTCCTGCACTAAACTCATAGTCGACCAGGGATTTCCAATAATCCACTTCCTTTTTGTTTAATCTGTTATCCTACGTAGGAAAGCTGTTGTCGTCTCATTAAAATGAATTTGTAAAAGTCTTACCCATGGATGTTATTTATCTTTTTAAGGCACTGCTGAGAAGAAGATGGACTATACTTTTCTGCCTCGGTATAGGTCTGCTTGCCGGATTGATAATCAGGATCAGTGTACCAAGAGAATATTTATCCACTGCCCAATATTCAACCGGTTTTGCACAAACACAAAAAGTTAGTCTCCAGCTGACGGAAATATATGATTTGAACCAGATCGATGCACGCATCAATAATGTGATTGAAACGTTTAAGTCTCCGATTGTTTTGTCCATGGTTTCTTATGATCTGTTGCTTCATGACCTGGATTCTGACCGCCCTTTCAGAAACCTGACTGATAAACAAAAGGAAGACACTGCATTTAAAAAGGCTGATATTCCAAAAGCACGTTTGATATTAAGGGACCGCCTCAGCAACCTCAGTTTACTATCAACTTATGATCCTCAGGATAAAATGGTCTGGAATATTCTCAACCTCTACGATTATGGCCAGGAAGATCTTCTGAAGAAGTTGGCGGTGGAAAGGGTTACAAATACAGACTATATCAATGTTTCATTCAGTTCTGAAAACCCTGAACTTTCCGCCTATGTATCCAATAAGATCGGTGTAAAGTTTAAGGAGTTTTTCAGCTCATTATCTTCAACTAATACAAAAGAGTCTTTGTATAAACTTGACAGTCTCAGGGAAACTAAAAGCAGGGAAGTGGACACATTGCGCAACAGGCTACAGCGTTTCCGGGATAAAATCGGCACACCCAATCCGGGAGATGCTGCAACGGCTGCTATGAGCGGATTACAGGAACTTACTTCATCTTTGACAGCACAGCAGGCGAATCTGAATGATTACAGGCAACGTCTGATAAGTGTGAATGATCAATTGCATGAACTCGAAACAAACCCGTCAGCTGCTACCGGAGGACTAAACAATAATCATGGGGATGAAATACTTGCACTCCGCCGGACAAATGAAGAACTGGCTTCCAAACTGGCATTAAAAGGTGGTCTGGATCAAAATATACAGAAACAGATTGACGACAATATCAATAAAATAAACCAGATGAGCCGGGGTACCGGTAATCAGACGATTAATCCGGCATTAAAAGCTGAAGAACGTAAGGAATTACTGCTGAAGGATAAGCTTGAACTTCAAAGTGCCATTGCATCTACCACTGATAATATTGAAATGTATAAATCGAGGGTAGAACAATTCAGGAAGATTGCATTTTCGGGTGGAGGTCAGGAAGTTATTGCGAATGCCTACCTGAACGACCTGATGATTGCCCAAAAGGATCTGGAAAAATACAACAGCAGTATTTTCGCTTCGCAGGATATTGACGTATCTCCGGATTTTAAATTTAAACAAATCATGCTGGGCCAGCCACCGATCAAACCTGAACCCGGTAAAGGATTGATCGTTATTCTTGTTTCTGGCTTTTCCCTCTTCTTCCTTTCAATACTGATCATCATCATCCTGGAATTATTGGATACTTCTTTACGCACACCTTCTATTTTCAGGAAAGAAACTAAGCTGGATGTTCTATCGACTGTAGGGCAAATAGATCTGGAGAAAAAAACATTAAAGGAATATTTTGATTTCAGCCTTAGGAGTGAAAGAGGAAATAACGAACTGCCTTTTATTGAAAACCTGCGCAAAATGCGGTATGAAATCGAACACAGCGGCAAACGGGTGATCCTTTTCACCAGCACCAAAACACAGGAAGGAAAAACTACCATGGTAGAATCCCTCGCATATACGTTCAGCAGAAGCAAGAAAAAAGTATTAATCATAGATGCCAATTTCAACAATAATAACCTTACGCGCGATTTTTCCGCCAAACCTACATTGATTTCCTTCAGCCTCAGGGGCCAGGAAGGGTTGGAAAAGATCTGGAATATAACCACGGTAACAAATATTACAGATGTAGATGTGATCGGATGTGAAGAGGGTAATTACACTCCTTCAGAAATTCTTCCTAAAAACAATCTGCTGGATCATTTCGATAAACTAAAACAGCACTATGACTATATTTTACTGGAAGGGGCGGCTCTGAACACACATGCAGACAGTAAGGAACTTACAGATTTTGTTGAAGGCGTCGTTCTTGTATTTTCAGCAAAGAATTCGCTGGGAGAAATTGACAGGGAATCTATCGCATTTCTGAAAATACACGGAAGCAAATTTATAGGTGCCGTATTGAATAATGTTGATGAACAGAACCTGGATCTCTGATCCTGCCATTAAAATGTCGCACCGATTCATAATAAACAGGGATATCATTTTATTCAGTTTCCTGCAATGGAATTCTGATATCGCATTTAATCTTAAGGATATGGCCTACGAGCTTGCCCGTAATAACCGGGTCTTGTTCATTGACCGGGCACGTGACAGGAATACGGTGTTAAGAAAAATGCTTTCAGGAAAAACAACGACAGTTTCCGGGCAGGGAACGCTGGAAAAGATTCAGGATAATTTCTGGGTGCTCCATCCGGATTCACTGCTGGAATCCGGCACCTGGTCCCCCACTTATAAACTTTTTGATTTCTTCAACCGGATAAATAATAAAAGATTAGCGGTTGAAATGAAAAATGGTATAAAAAAACTGGGATTTAAAAATTGTTTGCTGATCAATGACAATGATTTTTACAGAGGACTCTACCTGAAATCATTGCTTCCCGTCAGGGAATACATTTTTTATCTCCGTGACTTTTTAACTATACAGCCCTTTTTTGAAAAGTTCGGACCGCGTTGTGAAATGGAAATGATTCGTAAAGCAGATCTCGTTGTGGCTAATTCGGTTTGGCTTGCAAATTATGCAGCACAATGGAACCCTAACAGTGTTGATATTGGTCAGGGTTGCAACCTGAAGGCATTTACCGGAGAGGATCTGCCGCTACCCGGGGATCTGAAAGCAATCCCAGGGCCTATTATAGGCTATTGTGGGGCAATTACTTCCATGCGCCTGGATGAGGACTTACTTTTATATATCGCCTCCTCGCTCCCTGAAATGAGCCTGGTGCTTGTCGGACCCATGGATGCTAAATTTGAAAAGTCTCCTTTGCGGGATATGAAAAATGTTTATTTCGCGGGAAGTAAAAAACCAGAAGAAATTGCCGCATATATTCATCATTTCACTGTTTGCATTAATCCGCAAATTGTGAACCCGTTGACTATAGGAAATTATCCGAGAAAAATTGATGAATACCTTGCTTCAGGCAAGCCGGTTGTTGCTACCAATACGGAGGCTATGGAAATGTTCAGGGAATATGCTGAATTATGTAATTCTAAAGAAGAATTCCTCATTAATATTCGTAAAATGGTTAGTGAACCGGAATGGACATCAGCAGAACAAAGTAATAAGCGAAGGGAATTTGCATTAACGCATACCTGGGAGAATTCAGTCGGTGCCCTGGGAGATGCATTTTATTCAATGGAGAAAAATTATCATCCGGCAGATATATGAATAATAACCTGGAGAAAAATACGAGGGTGTATGAAGTGATCACAATGATTGTGATTCTGATTTTTCTGGTATTTATATTTATAAAGTTCCTGTATTTCTGATTTTATGACCGACGAAGTACAAATAAAACATATTGCGTTTAGGGAATGGCTTCGATATCAATTCCTAGAGAAAAAACTGAATACGAAGTTCGGTTATCTTTTTCTATTGGTGCTTGGATTAGGATTGATTTATGGAATCAATACGATCGGAATTATTACAGGACCCGTGGTGATCGCAGTTTTGGGAGGCTTGCTGCTTTGTATTGCCACATTGAAAAACCCGTATATCGGATTTTATTTTCTTCTTGTATTTTCCTCCGTAACAATTACCATCGACCGCCTTGCCGACCCGCCCCTGCCTTCAGGCACCCTGGTAGAGATCATGACCTATTTCATTTTACTATGCTTGCTGCTTGCACATGATCTGAAGAAAAATATAAACATAAAATTCTGGACACATCCAATCACCATCGGATTATATATATTATTTGTTTATTACCTCGTCGAATTATTCAATCCGGAGATGATAAGTCCGGTCGGCTGGTTTAGTTTTTTCAGAAAGCAGTTTAGCTATTTTGTTTTTTATTATATCTGTTACGGTCTCCTGGATTCCCGGGCAAAAATCATTTATTTCGTTCGCTTCATGATTGTATTATCATCCGTACTGGCATTATATGCTTGTAAGCAACAGTGGTTTGGCTATGCTCGTTTTGAATTAAACTGGATTGGTACCGGCAATGGTTATACGCTATTATTCCAGGGAGGTATGTTGCGTAAATTTTCTGTTTTTTCAGATCCGGCAACATCGGGAATATTATTTGCCTCCGTAGCCATCCTTTGTCTCATATTGCTTGTAAGGAGCAATAACAAAAAGGAAAAAATCTGGCTTGGTATTGCAATGCTGTTAAATCTGCTGGGATATAGTTATTCAGGAACACGAACAGCTACATTGATGATTATCGCAGGCATCCTCCTTTATTGTATTTCCACCATTTTCGAAAGACGTACAGTAGTATTCCTGATCTGTTCAATTATCATTTTCACGGGCTTGATGGTAATGCCATATCAAAATGCAATTACAAACAGGATCCGTTCAACTTTTCAAGGAACAAACGACGCATCTGCCGCAATTCGCGATTATGATCGTCACGAAGTGCAACCATATATTCAGGCACATCCGATAGGGGGTGGCATATTTACTTCAGGCGGGGAAGGGAATAAATATAATAAAGGGCATTATCTTGAATTCCTTCAGGCAGACAGCGGGTATTTGAAAACGCTGGCCGAACAAGGCATGGTTGGTCTCGCTATTTTATTAATTTTCTATTTCGTCTTTATGCGTCTTGGATTTCATTACTTTTTCAGAGCGAAGGATCCTGAGATACGTACTTATTATATTGGTTTGCTCGTTATGATGTTTACCTTGCTGGTAGCACAATATGCACAGATGGCGATTTCACAATATCCCATTGTTCTTTATTTTTATGCTATACTGGTAATTTTTATCAAACTGGCTGAATTTGATAAACCCGTCAAACCCTTACAAAAAACAGAAATCTGATCTCATGCGATATTTTTTATTGGCCATTTTGTTCTTTTCAGAAATAATCCAGGCGCAAACTCCAGGCCCGCTGTACAGGACAGAAAGTTCACATCCGACGGATATCCGTGAAAAGCTGGTTCAACTGGCTATGCAGAATCCTGTTTATGAAATGGCGGATCACGCTGCTCTTGCAGCCACCTACCAGATCAAAATAGCAAAATCTGCTTATCTGGGTCTTCTAAGTGCACAGGGAAATATCAATGAATTTACAATCTCCAAACCCACTTATAATGGCACACAGATCCCTTATTATTACCCCAGATATAATCTTGCACTGAATATTCCGTTTGATATTTTTACTCGAACAACCAATAATGTAAAAATCGCCCAGGAAAATTATTATATGGCTGCAGCAGCTAAAAATCAGAAATTCCGGGAAATAAAAGCGGATGTTCTTTCAAAATATGAGAATTACCTGCTCGCCAGACAACTGGTTGAGTTACAGGGTAAGATTACTCAGAGCGAATATGCCACCCTCAAAAGGGCGGAAAGCGATTTTTCAGAAAACCTGATTAAACTGGATGAAGTGGAAAGAGTCCAAAAAAGTTATATAAATGAACAGGTGAAAAGTCTGACCCTTCAGAAGGACCTTAACCTGGCTAAAATTGAAATTGAGAAAGTGATCGGCGTTCCCATTGAGGATGTTGAAAGGGATTACAAATAGTGATTATTAATGACCTTTAAAAAGCTACGGCATATGACCCGGAAAAGGGCTGGAATTGGCTCCTACGGCAATTTAGAGGCTTTTTGTACCTTTGAGCAAATTTTGGTATATTGTAGTCTTGGAATCTTATCCAGTAAACTATGAGGCTTTTATACATCGTATTCCTTATGGTGATTTTTTCAGCAGGCGGGGCGAAGGCCCAAAGCCGGCTCGCTCCATTTCCGGATAACGGAACCAGCGCAACCTTGCGTTTTTATCCTAACCCGGCCAGTTCCTTTATTACATTCGAAGATATTCTCAAGAAATACGACAAAAATTACTCCATTCAGATCTTTAACTTCCTCGGCAAAAAAGTTTATGAATTTAGCCTGAGCGATCAGAAAAATATTGTGAATGTATCTGATTTTTTTCGGGGCATTTATATCTTCCAGCTCCGGGATCCTACCGGCAAAATCGTTGAAAGCGGTAAATTTCAGGTCACCAAATAATCAGGTCACCAAATAATTAATCAGTCACTTCAGCTATCAGAAATTTGAGATAATGTGTGTTTTCCAGTCCCCATGCGATTGGATGATCTGGAGACTGGGCCTGAAATAAAACCTGCCTTATTTTTTTACCCGCATCTTTCGCAGCTGAGCGTATAGTATCTAAAAATACCTGTGGGGATACCAGGTTGGTGCATGATGAAGTGACCAGGAATCCTCCTGATCGAAGCAATTTCATTCCCCTGAGGTTTATCTCCTTGTACCCGCTGATGGCTT
>DATHNR010000071.1:0-3435 GCA_035485835.1 Puia sp. | reverse complement strand
TTACCCGGACAATAGAATATCATAAACCCGCCACCACCGGCACCCGAAATTTTACCGCCCGTGGCTCCGGCTAATTTTGCAGCGATATAAATTTCTTCCATCCTGTTATTGGATATGCCATCTGCCATGCGCCGTTTTTGTTGAAATCCGAAATCCAGGATTTCACCAATTTCATGAAGCCTGCCTTTCAGCAGGGCTTCTTTCATGCGCTGGGATTGCTGTTTTAACTGATGCATGGCATCGATGGAAGCAGATTTTTTATCTACCACGTTCTGGCTTTGCTGTGTAATGATTTTGGCAGATTCCCGGCTCGTAGCGGTATAATAAAGAAGGAGATTATTTTCCAGTTCAAATAAATATTGTTGTTTCACTCGAAGTGGATTCACGATCACTTTATCTTCTCCAAAAAATTCCATGTAATTCACCCCGCCAAATGTAGCAGCATATTGATCCTGTCTGCCACCCGCCATTTTCAAATCCTTTCTTTCAATTTCATATGCGAGATGGGCGATATCATATTCTCCCAAAGGCAATTTCAGCATTTCCGCAAAAGCACCCACGATTGCAACTACAAGTGTGGATGAAGTACCTAGGCCTGATCCGGCTGGTGCGTCTACAAATGTGGATAATTTAAAACCTGCCGGCATCCCCGGGTACTGTCTCCTGATCCTGTCGTAAACGCCTTTATGTAAATCAAGGACACCGTTAAATTCCACAGGAGAACCCTTACCGATGATTTGTTTTGATTTGTAATCAATAGATTCAAAATGGACTTCTTCCAAATCAGTGATTTCAATATTCGCATAAGCATATAAGGAAACCGTGGCATTTAAAATAGCGCCACCATAAAGATCGCTGTAGGGGCTTACATCGGTACCGCCTCCGGCAAGTCCAATCCGGAGGGGAGCTTTACTTCTGTATATCATGGGATAGATCAAAAATGGTGTTTACCAGGTTTTTCCAGGAATATTTTTTCTTTTCAGTGCGAAGATGAGGAATAAAATATTCTTCTCCTAATTCGTAGAAACGCAGTATGGCATTGGATAAAGCGACTGGTTCAGCATCTGATACCAGGCCCGTTTGTTCATGCAGTATATGTTCCGTGAAACTACCAACATTGGAAACAATCATGGGCTTTTCAAAGTGATAAGCAAGAGGGGTCACACCGCTTTGTGTGGCATGACGGTAAGGTTGAATAACTGCATCAGCTGCGCATAAATAATATTTAACTTCTGCATCAGGAATGAAATCTGTTTTAAGAATCAGTTGCTTTTCAATTTTTAATTCATCTATTAATTTTAGATATTGATTTTGGTCCTCATAAAATTCTCCCGCTATCAACAAACGGATACCGGAGTTTCTCATAGCAGGTTCAGCCATAGCCCTCAGCAGGATATCGAGCCCCTTATACTTCCTGATGAATCCAAAGAATAAAATAATTTTCTCATCAGGGCCAATATTCAATTGGAGTTCCTCTTGCAGAAATTTTCTTGCTGAAGTTTTGCCAATGATCTCTCCGAAGTTGTCATATAAGGGATGGATTACCCGTTTAGCGGGTTTTGTTTTTTCAAATTTCCTCAGGTCGTCCATGACAGAATCACTCATGGTAACAAATGCGTCGCAACTTCCGAGGAAATATTTTGTAAACGGCTCATCACCCGGTCGTTTTTCGTGGGGCAAAATATTATCAGTAATGGCAACGATCTTTGTTTTCCGGTTCTTCCTTACCTGTCTTAAAATCGTACCCAATGCGGGTCCCATGAAAGGAAGCCAATAGCGTACTACGATCAGATCTGGCGCTTCTTTTTTCAAACGGCTTCCAACGAATATCCAGTTGAAAGGATTCACTGAATTAATAAGAGGATGAATTTCGATTCCTGAAGGTTGAGGATCCGAAGAATATTGCGTGGTTCCCGGGAAAAGAAATCCCGGATATTGTAACGAAAAAGAATAAATCGAACATGTGTGACCTTCTTCCATTATAGCCCTGCAAAGACGCTGATCAAAACTCGCCAGGCCTCCCCGAAGGGGCCATGCAGGTCCGATGATAACCGTTTTCATAAGTCCGTTCTCTTTTCAATAAGATAAACGTTTCTGTTGGGGGAATTTCGTGAAATCAATTCAGCAACGAATCCGGTTACGAAGAGTTGTGTACCTATTACCATCGCTACCAAAGCAACAAAGAATAAAGGCCGTTGGGTTATGCCGGTTTTATCAAAAAAGAATTTCGAAATAGTGAGATAAAATAAAACAATAAAACCTACCATAAACCAAAGCATGCCCCAGGATCCAAAAAAATGCATAGGCCTTTTACCATATTTTCCAACGAACATAATAGAAGCAAGGTCAAGTCCCCCTGTGATCAAACGGCCCACACCAAATTTGGAAATACCATATTTCCTGGCATGGTGATCCACCACTTTTTCGCCTATTTTTTTAAATCCTGCCCATTTGGCAATCAATGGGATATACCGGTGCATCTCACCGTAAACTTCAATACTCTTTACCACATTATAACGGTATGCTTTCAGGCCGCAGTTAAAGTCGTGCAGTTTTATTTTAGATACTTTGGAAGTAACCCAGTTAAAAAATTTGGAAGGCAGGGTTTTGGAAATGGGATCATGGCGAAGTTTCTTCCACCCGCTTACCAGGTCAAAGCCACCTCTGCTGATCATCTGATAGAGTGCAGGAATTTCTTCCGGGTCATCCTGAAGGTCAGCATCCATCGTGATCACCACATTACCCTGACAGGTTTTGAATCCTTCATTGAGTGCCGCTGATTTGCCGTAATTTCTTTGAAAACGAATGCCTTTAAAACGATTATTCTGTTCGTGGAGCGATTCAATGACTTCCCATGACCGGTCTGTACTGCCATCATCAACCATGATCACTTCATAGGAAAACTGATGATTATTCATTACACGCGCAATCCATGCAGCTAGTTCGGGAAGTGATTCTTCCTCATTCAATAATGGTACGATGACAGATATATCCATGCTGATTATGAATTGGGTTTTTTCTTCCGGAGAATGGCCGCAAATATTAATCCGAATAAAGAGTCGATGATGACACTAAATCCATATCCTTTCAAAAGACCCATGGGTTTTGTCTGCTGGTCCACATCCTTAAAACTTTTCATCCTCTGTTCCATTTGTTCACCACCCAGCTTCAACCCCTTATAATACGACAATGTTGTTGTTTTAAGGTTTTCCCAGAAAGCAGGATCGACATATTTTAAATAAATAAGATTGAAAAGAATATAGAACAGTTCAGTAATCAGGATCACTATGAAGATCGATTGAAAAATTTCCCTTGATTCACCATATCCTCCCAATTCTTTTCTTCTGGCGATACCTGTAAATAAATACAACATTAAAATAACGATGTAAGTTACAAGAGCTGACAGACCAAATTGAACCGGATTGGACGCGAAAT
>DATHNR010000070.1:0-2068 GCA_035485835.1 Puia sp. | reverse complement strand
GATCGGGCACAAACCCGGAAATAAATTAATTACAAAAACCAGGCTATTCATTGTACCGGGATATCAGTTTAAAATCGTGAAGGGTCTTATTACAAATTTTCATCAGCCTCACTCCACATTATTGATGCTTGTAGCTGCCCTGATCGGACCGGGATGGAAAAACGTATACAGGTGGGCGTTAGATAATAATTACCGTTTTTTGTCCTATGGAGATGGGTGTTTATTTTTTCTTTAGGCCTTGATTGTTATGCCTTTTTCCTGACGGATAAGTGGAATTTCCAAAGTGAATGTGGTTCCTTTCCCTATGGTACTTTCTACTTTAATGCGGCCGCCGTGGGCATCCACGACAGACTTCACATAACTTAGTCCCAGGCCAAACCCTTTTACATTATGCACATTGCCGGTATGTGCCCGGAAGAATTTTTCAAATATCCGCCGTTGTGTTTCTTTGGACATTCCTATTCCATTGTCCTCCACCTTTATAAGCATATTTTTACCGCTTCGATGGGTTTGAATACGAATCGTAAGTTTTTCCCTTGAATATTTAATCGCATTGTCAATCAGGTTAGAAATCAGATTGGTAAAATGCACTTCATCTGCCTGTGCTATGTCATAACCTTCATCCAGTTGCAAAATTACGTTTGCATGAATTTCTTCCAGTTGAAGTTTGAAATTCTCCATCACCCGCCGGATCACATCATTAATATGGAGAGGTTGCAGTTTCAGTTGCAGTTCCTGGCGATCGATGAGTGCAGCCTGCAAAATAGTCTCCACCTGTTTATTCATGCGCCGATTCTCTTCCTTGATTATTCCGCTGAAATATGCTGACTTTTCCTGATCGCGCACCACTTTCTCATTTCGCATGGCATCCACGGCCAGGGATATGGTAGCCAGTGGTGTTTTAAATTCATGCGTCATGTTATTAATAAAATCATTTTTTATCTCGCTCAGTTTTTTCTGCATCAGTAATGTCCTCACCGTTACATAAAATGCACTTACGATAATCAGTGTAAAAAATATCACACCAAAAATCATCCACCTCATTTGTTTCATTACAACATCTTTGTAATCCGGAACTACTATTGAAAGCGTTTCAATCGGCTCAGTGCCGGTAAGCTCCATAGTATTGGCGATGAGAGGCAGAATTGTTCGGAGATTATGTACGGTATCCGTGAAAGCAGCGAAGTAGTTAGGTGACTTTAATTCATTATTATTCGAAAATATGGAAGAGGTGAAGCCTCCACCCGAAAAGATACAAAATTCAAATTTTGTATCTTTCAAACCCCTATAATTAAATGCTTTGCGGAGGATATCTGACATCTCCTGATAACTAAACCGCTGTGAGATCAACAGGGGCCTCATAAGTTCCCGTCTGAATTGTTCTGAAGGACGGAATCCAAAACTTTGTGGAGACTGAAGCAACTGACTACCTGAAAGAGCCGTTTGTTTATACTCAATCAGTTCACGGAAAACGTCGGTTGTAACGTCATTCAGTTTATGATTCAGTTCTTCTTCTTTGTTTTCCACCATAGTCGAAATCCAATTCCATTGGATATAGATAATTCCTATGAGGGAAACGCTGATCAGAATAAAAATGATGGTAAAATTTTTCTTCAAGAAAGTCTGTATTTAAACTAAAATTGAACCCATTGTCTGTCTTTATATTGCGGGCAAATTTATTAAACAATTATCTTCAGATTCGTTAAATTACAATATGGACAGTCCCGCGGCTGGTATCTTGCTGATCGCTGACCCGTTTCTAAAAGATCCCAATTTTAAAAGATCGGTCATATTCCTTTGTGAACACCAAAGCGAGGGGAGTTTCGGCTTTCTGCTCAATAAAACGTACGAATACAGCTTAAAAGATCTCGTAAACAATGCCGATGACCTGGAAATTCCGGTATATTTTGGCGGGCCCGTTCAAACCGATACCATTCACTTTCTCCACCAGTATCCCGACCTGATCCCGGGTGGCTATCAGGTAATTGATGGCATTTATTGGGGTGGCAATTTTGAAGAAGCCCTGGATCTCATAAGGGCCGGAAAAATTCAAACATCAAAAATCAGG
>DATHNR010000069.1:0-5685 GCA_035485835.1 Puia sp. | reverse complement strand
CAAAAAAATTGGCTGTTCGCGGGATTGGGAATTATCTGTATGTCCCAAATTATCCTGCTGATTATTTAGTCTGACTTTGCCGGGAAAACCGATTACAGTAAATTTGCGGCTCCTCATCAGCTATACTGGTTTAAAGATTATATATGACGAAAAAAATACAATCAGCACTTATTTCTGTATTCTATAAAGATGGTCTTGAACCCATTGTCAGGCAACTGAATAAACTAGGTGTAAGATTGATTTCTACTGGTGGAACAAAATCTTTTATAGAAAGTTTGGGCATCCCCTGTACCGGAGCGGAAGAACTTACAGGCTATCCATCCATTCTGGGCGGTCGTGTTAAAACACTGCACCCTTCTATTTTTGGAGGCATACTTGAAAGAAGAGAAGAGGCGAAGGACCTGGAAGAAATGAAACAATACCAGATTCCAGAAATCGATCTCGTTATTGTAGATCTGTATCCGTTTAAGGAAACGGTTGCAAATACAAAAGAAGAAAAAGCTATCATTGAAAAGATTGACATTGGAGGTCCTTCCATGATTAGGGCTGCAGCGAAAAATTTCTCACACGTAGCTGTTATAGCGGATAAAAAGGACTATTCCTATCTTGAACAATTGTTGATCGCCCAGGAGGGAGAACTCAACATGGCACAAAGAAAAGAACTCGCTGCAAAAGCTTTTGAAGTGGTTGCAGGATATGATCTTGCCATACATGAATATTTTAATCCGGGCAAAGCAATTGGTGATTTAAAACCCATTAAGCATTTACGTTATGGAGAAAATCCACATCAACAGGCATACTTCGAGGGTGACTGGGAAAGTATTTTCAAACAACTGAGTGGAAAAGAAATTTCATATAATAACCTGGTTGATATTGACGCTGCTATTCAACTCATATATGAATTTGAAGAGAAAACTGTATTTGCCATCATTAAACATACCAATGTGTGTGGCATTGCTTCCCGTAGTTCCACAAGAAGCGCCTGGGATCACGCATTGTCAGGAGATCCTGAAAGTGCTTTTGGCGGTGTCCTGATTTGTAATAATGAAATTGATGAGAGTACCGCAGAAGCTATGCGCGAATTATTTTTTGAAGTGCTTATCGCACCATCATTTAGTAATGAAGCTATGGAGATTCTAAAGTTGAAAAAGAACCGAATCCTACTTCAGTTGCTTAAGCGGCCTGCGGAAAGTCTTATAAAAAAATCCCTTCTTAATGGCGTACTGGTCCAGGATACAGACAAAGGAAATTATTTGAAATGGGAAGAAGCAGGCGGAAGAAACAGCACAGATGCCGAGAAAGAAGATCTGATATTTGGTAACCTGGTCTGCAAACACCTGAAATCAAATGCAATTGCCCTGATAAAAAATAAACAGCTTATTGGAAAAGGTTGCGGCCAAACAAGCCGGATAGACTCTTTAAGGCAGGCAATTGAAAAATCGCATCAGTTTAAATTCAGCCTGTATGGAGCTGCGTTAGCTTCTGATGCATTCTTTCCATTTGATGATTGTGTACATATTGCAGCCTCAGAAGGCGTTTCCAGTTTTATACAACCCGGAGGCTCTATTCGCGATAAGGATAGTATTGAATTTTGTAAACAAAAAGGACTGGTGATGGTAATTACAGGGATGCGGCATTTTAAACATTAGAGGATTAGTGTTGCGAATTTGGAATTGTAGAAATTAAAAATCTGAAAGAGGAATGGGGAAATGATAATTTGGAAATGTAAGGGCATATTTAGAACTTTTCCTGGATTGTCACATTATCATTAGTCATTTAATTTAGAATTCCAACATTTTTACAATTCCACATTAACCACATTTAAATTACATATCCCAGTATATCTGGTCCTTTAGAAACACTTCATATACTTCTTTCCAGCCGGCAAATATCGGATCTGCTCCAAAGAAATTATTGTGCCAGGTGGTTACCATCAGACCGTTAATTTGTTTGATTTTTCGGTAATATTCCATGAGTTCAGTAAATGCTTCTTTGGGCCTGGATTTACTTTGATAAAAAGAATTCGAATCCATAAAACAAAAAGGAAATAACATCAGTCCTGTTTTTTTTTCTGCCTTCAGATCGTACCAGTAGAAAGAGGAAGCTATGGACGCACGAAACCCATTTGTCGTTCCATATCCCATTGAAAATTCTTTTTCGATCCCCACGTCAATCAGTTTGCGGTAAGTGTGCGGCAATATCATGCGGATATAATGCTGTCGGCTATATTTTACAGGTGAATTTATTATTTTCTCGAGCTCATCCACTTCTTCCATTAAAACTGCCTCTTCGTCTCCACTTTGCCATGAAGGATGAATTCCTACGGTATAACCACTGGCATGATATGCAATCAGTGACTGCAATTCGGGCTTTTCCGGAGAAATGTTTTTATCAACACCAACTTGTTTTTTCGCGAGAAGAAAAAAATAATAAGCCCGTGTTCTGCAATACAAGTGCAGTGAATCCAGCCATTCATAGGAATCAAAGGGGTCCTTTTTTTTATTAAATAATACATCCCAGCGATCCAATAGACTTAACCATTGACCTTTTATGAGCGACATGAAAAAGCCACCCAGGTTACGCTTCAGTCCCTTGTGTTTATAGGAATAGGCTATATCTATATCATAAGTCGGAATAAATTTGAAATCTTTCATGCGAAAGATAATGTCCGGAAATTTCTGACGAAGGGTTGTTTTGAAATCTTCCAGCCAGTAATTTATCAGAGGGAAATCAAGAAAATTTTCTTTGAAAGCGAGAGAATCCTGATGCGGGAAGCGGCCGAATTTATCAGGCTGAAAGAAAAGATATTCTTCATACCGGCTAACGAGAAAAAAAGATGCTGCGAAAATATCAAAAGGATAATCACCTGTCGTTTCAAAAAAAGCAGGTTTCCCCAAATAATCGATTCGTTTAATTTGTTGTTGATGAATATCCGTTTCAAAGAGAAGTTCCTGATTCTTAATAAAGAACTCATTCCCCGATAATCTTTCGTCAGAGTAATTCAGCTTAGTCCCAGTATAAGAAATGAATGCATCTTTATCCGAAATCAGCGTAAAAGGTTCATTGAATATTTCATTGCTGATCAGTTCCAAAATGTAAGACAGTCGGGGGCTATTTTGATTACTGTAAAAAAGCATATTCAGGGTTTATGCTTTTCGATCCATCGTTGATTAAAACTCTTTTCGGGAAAATGGAGATCGGCTCTTTGCCTGTTCCATCCGCGAAAAACGCGATTGATAAACCAGTTTTTGATTTTTGAGTTACCCATATTCATCCATTTTCGATGCAAGCTTGCCTGTTTCCAACCTTTCCATGCTAATTTCTCCATCCATCCTGCAGAACCCTCCTGAACAGCTTCATGCCTGTTTTCCAATAATAATTCATGTAGATTTATTTTTACCGCACATACTTCCGTGCAATTACCACATAAAGATGACGCATAACTCAGGTGTTTCCATTCCCCAAGATTTTTAAGATGAGGGGTAATAACTGCTCCGATTGGGCCACTATAGGTAGTTCCGTAAGTATGGCCGCCGATATTTTTATAAACAGGACAGGCATTTAAACAAGCGCCACATCGGATACAATAGAGGCTCTCTCTGAGTTTTGTATTTGCAAGCATTGTAGAGCGGTTATTATCGAGCAGAATAACATACATCTCTTCCGGTCCGTCGTACTCAGCTTGCTGCCGGGGTCCGGAGATGATAGAATTATAACTTGTAATTCGCTGACCTGTTCCGAAAGTAGCCAGTAGTGGCCAGAACAAGGCAAGATCATTCAGCGAAGGAATTACTTTTTCAATTCCGGTAATCACAATATGTGTTTTGGGATAAGAAGAACATAATCTTGCGTTGCCTTCATTCTCTGAAACTGCAATACTTCCTGTATCTGCGATAATAAAATTCGCACCTGTAATACCAATCTGGGCCTCCAGATATTTTTTCCGCATATTCTCCCTGGCAATAAGAGTAAGTTCAGAAGGTGAAAGTCCTGGCGCCGTATTTAATTTTTCATGAAATAACCGTGCGATATCTTCTTTGCTTTTGTGCATGGCCGGTGTAACAATGTGGTAGGGTGGTTCTTCATCCAACTGCTGGATATATTCCCCAAGATCTGTTTCCAGGCTTTCAATTCCGTTTTCCTTCAGAAATGCATTCAGATGAATTTCTTCCGTTACCATGCTCTTGCTTTTAACAATTGCCTTGCATTGTTTAGCCTTACAGATGGCAAGAATTTCCCTTAGAGCTTCGGCGGTGTCTTCAGCCCAGATGACTTTCCCTCCACGTTTGATAAATGCCTGTTCAAACCTTTCCAGCTGCTGATCCAGCGATTCAAGTGATCGCCACTTAATGTTCTTAGCTCTTTCCCGGGCCAGGTTAATATTATCATATTGCTGTTTGCCCTGTGGAACAACAGTATTGTATTTCCCAATATTATAATTGATTTTTTTACGGTGATCCAAATCAGCAGCCTTGGTTTCACTCTTGTCCAAAAAAGTAAGTGCATTTTCTCTGTTGGTCATACGATGAAGTTAATCAATTATATAAGGTGCTGACCTATTTACTACCTGGAGCATTAAGAGATTTCATACTATCAATACCCCCGCTTACACGGCACCTGAAAACAATTCTGACCATATATTGACGACCTTCGTCTTCATCATCTTTATTTTTTTGATAGAATTTTTTATAGGTAGCGCGATATTCACCTATAATGATTTCGTTGTCTGAATAGTCGGGTTCACTTTGTAATTTCAAAGTTTGTGTAACCGGTTCCGCCATGACGCTTCGCAAATACAAAGAATCGTCTTCTGATAGTTTATATACCTCCTGGTTATGCGTATTGGCGTGCAGGGTACTTGTAAATCTTCCCTGAATTATTTTGATCCCCACACCGACACCCACTTTAAAACCCAGACCACTATTAAGCAACAGGGTATCATCATATTTAAAACAAAGGCAACCCGCAGCAAAAAAACTATACCCCTTGATAGATGGCAAAACAAGTTGCCCATTCAGGTACAGATAAAAATCTGCGATATTGTACTGAAGCTGCGACTTGCTTTTTCCTTTCAATACCCTTTTCGCATACATGGCAAAAGACTCTTCTGGTTTAACCTGGTACTTTTTCCACCCGGTCCAATGCCGTCTAACAGAGTCCTTATTTACTGAATCAGTAAAAGCTGTTGCGATGGCCTTTAATGAGTCAACAATAAAAAGAGAATCTCGGACAGCAAGTTTTATTGAATCTGATATCGCTGCTCTGGCTGAATCCACAATCAAATCATTATCGATAACCGAATCCATTGGCAAAACAATGATTTTTGTTTTCTGCCTTGATATTCTTACAATTTTTACTATAGCGTTATAGAAATATCTGGCCTCAAACTCTGTAGAATCATTTAAAGCCGCCTGGTGTTTATTTGATTTTCTCAATCTTGGGTTCCTGCTTATCAGGGTATCCTGCGAGGCCGATCCAGCATTTAAAGTAGAATCTTTAACAGTGGATTTGTGCTTTACTGGTTTTTTAGCAACTGAGATATTATGTATTGCTGTATCCTGAGGATTTAATTCTTTTTTGACCCCCGAATCACCCATTATACTGGCAGTGGAATCTTTTACGAGGTGTTTATGCTTTGCGGTTTTTTTTGGAACAGGTGGGATAAAATTCGAAGAATCCTGCGCG
>DATHNR010000068.1:0-3157 GCA_035485835.1 Puia sp. | reverse complement strand
AAAAGAAGTAACTGGAATGTTTATGAGCGGTCACCCGCTTGACCATTTTAAGTTTGAAATCAATCATTACGGCATATTGAATCTTGCAGAATTTAATGAAGTAAAAGAAGCAGTAAGTCTGCAGGCAAATCCTGGAAAATCATTTCGTCTCGCCGGACTTGTTGTTGATGCACAGCACAGGGTTACCAGGACAGGTAAACAATTTGGTTCGTTCACTATTGAAGATTATTCCGGAAAAAGCGAATTCATTTTATGGAGTGAAGATTATGCACGTTATTCTAATTATCTGGAAAAAGGTAAAAATATATTCCTGACCGGATTTTTTAAAGTCAGGTATAACCGGGCTGAATTTGAATTTAAAGTGGAAAAAATGTTGCTCCTCGAAAGCATCAAACCCCTGCTTACCAAACAACTGATTATCGATCTTGATGCGCGTCATCTCAGTGATGATATGGTAAAGTTTATGGAAAAAAATATTAAAAAACACCCTGGTAAAGCCAGTCTTAAATTCAATGTACAGGAAACTAAAACCAATGCTAAAATCAGCCTTTATACACTTGAAAACGGATTTGAAATGAATGACGAAATGGCTGCCTTTTTGCAGGACTGTCCCGAGTTTGATGTCCAGATAGTTTCATCATAAGCGTCCAACTGACAAATTATGATATATCCTGAATTGGAAACAGATTTGATGAATTATGGAAGTGTGGTTTTAGGCTTTATTTTTTAGGCTCCCCATATATGTCGTTGAAACGACATTGGATTTGAAAAATTAAACGGAATTTTACATAAATCTAAATATAAACATATGGCACTTGAATACACCGATTCGAATTTTCAGGAGAAGGTACTAGCGTCTGACAAGCTTACTGTAATTGATTTCTGGGCAGAATGGTGTGGACCTTGTCGTGCAATCGGGCCGGTCATTGAAGAACTTTCCAAGGAATATGATGGAAAAATTAATGTAGGCAAGGTAAACGTTGATCATAATCCTCAGTTGTCAGTGAATTATGGGATTACATCCATACCTGCAATACTTTTTATAAAGGGCGGTAAGGTTGTGGACAAACTCGTAGGTGCACAGCCCAAGAGCAATTTTGTAAAAAAGATCGAATCGCATATTTAAGCCCAAAGCGTAAAGCCTAAAACTCTTGATTTAAAATTATCTGTGAAAAAAGCGTTCCTGAAAAGGGGCGCTTTTTAATTAAAAATAATTGATGGAAATATTATTCGCTTACTTCTCTAAATAAAGTGATTTGGCTTTCAAGACTTTAAATTTTCAATTATTAACATTTCAGGATGAAAAGCTTTAGGCTTTAGGCCTTAAGCTTTAACCTTTTAAACTATTTTTGCGGACTTTCAGAAATATGAATAAATTTTTTGTACTTGTCTTTTTGTTCTCTACTTTATTTACGGCTTGTAGGAACAGTACCGGTTCCTCTGAGAATTCCGGTTCCATAGCTGAACCTGAATTAAGCAACGATCCACCTGCCATCTCGTATACAATACTTAACGCCACTCCCCATGATAAGAATTCCTATACCGAAGGGTTTTTAATATATGATGGTAAATTATTTGAAAGCTCCGGAGCACCCGAGGAGTTCGAAAATACCCGCTCCATAGTGGGTATTGTAGATCCGGCCACAGGTAATATCATTGTAAAAGCTGAACTTGACAGGAAAACTTATTTCGGTGAAGGCATTACCATCCTTCAAGGTAAATTATACCAGCTTACCTGGACAAATAAGAAAGGATTTATTTATGACCTGAAAACATTTAAAAAAATTGGTGAGTTTAGTTTTCCAAGTAAAGAAGGATGGGGCATGACAACAGATGGAAGCAGTCTCATTATGAGTGACGGGAGCAGTAACCTGACTTTCCTGGATCCGGTCACTTTCAAAACAAATCGCATCGTTGGTATTACAGACAATAATGGTCCTGTAGGCAATATTAATGAACTGGAATATGTAAATGGAAATATCCTGGCCAATATTTATCAGACGCCTTATATCATTCGAATAAATCCTTCAACCGGAAAAGTGATTGGGAAAGCAGATTTCAGTACCCTGGTAAAAGAAGTGAAATTAAAAAATCCGGATGTAGATTATATGAACGGGATCGCCTATGATTCTGTAAAAAATAAAATATTTATCACCGGGAAATTATGGCCAAATATTTATGAAGTAAGATTGAACAACTAAAAAGCTTAAAGCTTAATTCCAAATATTTGCTTCTTTAATACTCCACATCCTTCCTTGTCTTTATGCTTTTTTCGCAATATAAATAAGTGAACTGCAACTTTCATTGTCGGCAAGTGCTTTTACATTTGAAATAACGCCTGTCAAAAAACCATTCAGTAATGCAGCATGGTTTCCGGCATATTTTTCACTCAGGAGGCTTATATAAAAACTATCCCACCACATGGGCACAATTCTTATCATTTGAAAATGCGCATCTTTCAATAACCATCTCATGGATGGCGGAGAGAAATGATAAAGATGCCGGGGTACGTCGTATGCCGCCCAGTTGGCTTTATATTTCACTGCGTCGAAGCTCTTATAATTCGGAACAGCAATAAATACCAGTCCTGAAGATCTTAATAACTTCCTTATCTGGTACATGTAGGGATACAGATCGTGAACATGCTCGAGCACATGCCATAAACTTATGGCATCATAACTTTCGGGAAGTAAGGTTTCGAATGCCTGCGCAGGTAATAAATTTGTTTCATGAAATTCCTGCGCTTTCTCCCGCGCCTTCGCATCCGGTTCAATACCAGTGCTTTTCCAACCATTCATGTTCATATATTGAACAAAAGCTCCGGTACCAGCCCCAATGTCAAGGTGATTACCGGATTTGATTCCAGTGCTTCTTTCAATTAAATGATATTTTGCAGACAAAGTTCTGTTCCGGACGAAATGATACAGGGAATTTATCAGCCCTTTCCGCGTATTACTATGAGAAATATAATCCTCCGACTGGTAATAAGCGCCTATATATTCTTCCGAAGGTGCATTCTTTGTAAAGCGAAGGCCGCATTGCGTGCATTCGAAGACATCAAAAATTTCACCACTTACTGAATGATCTTTTACTTTCAGTGCAAAATGAATCTGGTCACTTTTGCAAACGGGACAAATTAACTGGGGTTCATGTGCAG
>DATHNR010000067.1:0-3096 GCA_035485835.1 Puia sp. | reverse complement strand
TATTCTCATCACGGTGTTCAGACAACTTCCAATCCACCTTTTGCACAAAACTCCCTGCTGGGTGTGTTGAATGATGAAGATTATGGCGTAAATGGTTTTGAGTTTGATGTGCAGCTCACGCTTGACCAGGTACCCATCATGATGCATGACGGGAATATCGATATTCGTCTCACACAGAAAAGCCCGATATCAGGTGACTATAACCAATATAGTTTTACATTTCTTGAAGATTATATACGCTTAGTGGATGGACAAAAAATTCCATCACTTGACCAATGCCTTACAGCCTTCATCGACTCTACCACGATGAAATATTTCTGGATGGACATAAAAGGCGACGTGGGAATATTTGAAGCCCTGTTACCGGTTGTGCAAAAAGCATATGCGCATGCTGCCAGTGTGGGACGGGAAATAGTTGTATATGCTGATATGCCTTCCACTACAGTTATAGGACAGTTTCAGGCATATCCTGAATACCGCGCATCCGGTTTACCAACCATGTGTGAGCTTACATATCAGGATGTAGTGGATAACGGGTGTACCCGCTGGGGGCCCAGGTACTCGCGGGGTCTGCTTCTGAGTGATGTTGCCACGGCACATGCTGCAGGGATAAAAGTGATCAGCTGGACCCTGAACGAAAAATCCCTTATTGATAACTATATTCAAAACGGACAATTTGATGGTTTTATATCTGATTATCCCTGTTACGTTGTATATGATTTTTATACTATGAAATAATAGAAGAATAAAATTTTTGCCCATAATAAAATCTCATGCGAATAAAAATATTTATAATAGCGGTTTCCACTTGCTTTATTGCCTGCCGGGGAATGGCACAGAATGAACAGGAAGGATCAGATAAATACCGCAAATTCTCCGTGTATGCGGGCGTGGGTCCCAGTTATTTTTTTAATAACGTAATTATTGGCAAGAATCAGGTCAATCCCTGGGGTTATGAATTTTCCGCAAGGGTGATGTGGGAACCCGAACATTCTTTCTTAAGTCTGGGAATTGAAACAGGCTATTTTCGTTTATATACTGCAAGTGGCACTATTGCAGATTCTTCAAGTGGTCAGAGTTCAAATGCGCATGTTTCAAATTCGAGTATACCCATTCAGTTTGTAGTATCAATGAAATTCTCTAAACAATTTTATGCAAACTGGGCCATGGGTCAATCCATAACTTTTAATCAGGTTTCTGCCTCCGGAATTACTACCAATCACAATGCTACTACCTGGTCTCTGGCAGATTTTACGGCAACAATAGGTTATCGTTTCATTCAAAAATCCAGAATATCTTACGCTGCTGAACTTAAAGGTTATTATTCCGCAAGCTACGCAAACCAGACATTGGCAGCAGTTTTTATAGTTGGTTACAGATTATAATTCTTTTCAGGAAGAATGATACTGAAATAAAAAAAGGGGAGTAAACTCCCCTTTTCCATTACCTAGTAATGATTAAAACTACCTGCTAAAAATTTTACTTAGCTGCCATACCCGGAGGGAAAGACGCCATGATTTTCTGAACCGCTGCATTGATTGCTTTCTCTGGATTATTTGATGGCGAATCGATATCCTGGTTACCTATTCCTTCCCAAATCAATTTTTGTGTAGAAGCATTGGCTACTTCAATAATTAAAGATCCGGCAGTGTAATTCTGAACATTCACTGTAGTAGACATGTTTCCACCACCCCATGCATAAGGCCGGTAGCCACCGCCATATCCATATGAATTAGCAACAAGTTCCTTTTGATTCTTTAATATACTTGTTATGTTTACCAGCACATCCGGGGTTTCTGAAGGCGTAAATCCTTTTGCGATCATCTGTGCCTGAACGGCATTGATAACCCTTGTCTGATTAAACTGGCTCAGGGCCTGATATTGTTGTTCAAGTTTTACAATCTTGAAAGTGTGGAACTGGCTGAAATTCGCAGTATGATCATAATCATTTGTTACAGTCAATGTAGGACCACAGGAAGTAAATAAAATCAAAGAAGATAAAACGGCTGTTGAAAGGAAAATCGATTTTTTCATAATAATAATGTTTTGGAGAAGAATGCAACTAAAGTTAGTTAACCCGAACAATACCAACACGTTTTTTAAATGTTTAACGGTAAAACAAGAATAAGCTTTTCATTTGCATCCTCTTACAATGAATAAACTGGTTAAATTTGACTATCTGTATAGTCTTAAAGTATATAGGAATATAATCTTTTCTAAAGTTCAACTTTGTAGGGGAAACCATTTAATTTAACCGTTAAACGAAAAAAGCTGAATGAGGACCCTGATTTTGAAAGCCCTGTTCTTAATTGCATCCCTTATAAGTACTCAATTACTGTTCGCGCAGGACTCATCCTCTGTTCCAAAGCAGATCTGGCCTGAATTAGAAGCATATTACAGAATCAACGAAAGATTCAGGTTATATTCTTTGATTTCAGGTACGAGATCGAATTCAGAATACACAGATGGAACGGCTGGCATTTATATCGATTATTTTGCCTTACCCTGGTTAAGAGGAAGAAATGACACGGAGCTGAGCGATTCTTCAAAAGGATATTTCTGGTGGTTCAGGATGGGATATTCATATTCAGATGCTCCACCCTCTGATAAAAAAAAGGTAGTTAATATTTTTGAAACAGAAACCAACAATAGTTTCCATTTGCCGGAGGACATCATTCTTCAAACACGAAACCGCTTAGACTGGCGCTGGGTGAATGGAGAATTTCAGCCTATTTACAGACCAAGGGTAAAATTCATTCGTAACCTGAAAACTGAATACCTGACTTTTAACGCTTACCTGTGGTCGGAATACTTTTTTTATCTGAATGATAATACGCAGGATAGATTACGGTTAACTTTTGGTATTGAAATTAAAGTCTTAAAATTTATGGATTTTGAAACTTATTATTTGCACCAGTTTCAGAATAAGCAATATGTAGCTCCCTTAAACGCAATTGGATTGCAGTTCGATTTTTATTTCAAATCAAAACAATACGCCAGGATGCTGGAATCGGAACAAAAAAAGCCTTAAATTTTCAAGGCTTTTATATTTCATTAAGAAAAACTATTGCAGCTTTTTGGCATAACCCGTGTTGG
>DATHNR010000066.1:0-3123 GCA_035485835.1 Puia sp. | reverse complement strand
TTATCCATTAACCTCTCTATGTAATTGCTGTATACAAACTGAAACAACAGATTCAATTTGTTGAACCATATTGGGCATGAGTTCAAGATGTTCCTGATTTTTTGCATTCATTTCCACTGATCTGATCTGATCATGGATCGTCCGAATACCCATCGAATCAATTGTGGATTTTAATTTATGCGCCATCTTCGAAACCTGTTCCCAGTTTTTTCTTTCGGTGGAATCCACAAGCTCCTGTACATTTTGCGGAACTGTTTCAATAAAAAGCAAAATCATTTTTTTAATAAATGCTTTATCACCACCCGAAACGGATTGTATCATGGTGAGATCGTACAGTTTATTTTCTGAAGAAGGAAAACCGTCAGCATTTTTCGAGGGACCGGAATTACTGAGGATCGTATCGAGCAAATGCGCTTCCACAATGGGTTTGGCGAGATAGTCATCCATGCCTGCCTCTTCATATTTCAGGAGGTCCTCCTCCTGGCAATTAGCAGTTATCGCAATAATAGGAATAGTTGAAATCAGGGGATCTTCCAGGTTACGGATTTTAACAGTGGCCTGCACACCGTCCATTTCAGGCATCTGCACATCCATCAATACACAATCAAAGATTTGTTTTTTTACCTGCTCAAGGGCTTCGGCACCATTTCTTACAATAACTACTTTTGCACCACTGGACTCGAGAATGTGCCGGATCAGGTGCTGATTCATTTCAACATCTTCTGCAACCAGGATCGTTTTTCCATACAGTTTTTTATCTGTCGCTACGGCTTCCATTATTTCATTTGTTTCTACGGCAACAAACAATCTACCTTATTTACTTTTCAGTTCACCATTCTGTATCATGCGGTAAATCGTACTCTTTCCGATATCTAATTTTCGCGCTACCAGCAGCACATCCTTATTATACTTGTCCAGATAATGTTGTATGATCTGGCTCTCAAATTCTTTCAGCGTAGTTTCCCTGTTAAGTAAATCGTTGATGCTTGTAGAAGAATTTAGTGTGATATGCTCGGGCAGGATATTTTCTTCATCACTCATAACGACCGCGAGTTCCATGATTGATTTCAATTCGCGCACGTTTCCCGGAAAGGGATAGGATAAAAGTTTTTGCTGAGCTTCCGGACTGATCGATTTCCTGTTGATCTTGTTTTCCTTACAAAATCCGTCTACAAAATTCTTAGCAAGGATCGCGATATCATTTCCTCTTTCGCGTAATGGCGGAAGCATGATAGGTAATCCGATTAAACGATAGTAAAGGTCTTCCCGAAATGTTTTATTTTTTACTTCTTCCAATAAATTTTTATGAGTCGCCACGATGATCCGCACATTGATAGGCAATACATTGTTTGCGCCAATGCGGGTGATCTCTCTTTCCTGCAAAACGCGCAGTAGCTTGGCCTGCAGGTTAATATCCAATTCTCCGATTTCATCAAGGAACAGGGTTCCTTTATCTGCTTCTTCGAATTTTCCGATACGTCTTGTTACAGCTCCGGTAAAAGACCCCTTCTCATGACCGAACAATTCACTTTCCAGGAGTTCCTTTGGAATGGCAGCAACGTTTACAGCAACAAAAGGAAGGTTATGCCTGTCGGAATTATAATGTATGGCTTTGGCAACCAGTTCCTTTCCGGAACCTGTTTCACCTGTAATAGATACTGTTATATTGGTTTTGGAAGCCTTTTCTATCAGCGCAAAAACCTTTTCCATAGGTTCGCTGTTACCAACAATGATCTGGGAGAAATCATATTTCCGGCCTACCTGTTTTTTAAGGCTTTCCACTTCCTGTTTCAGGTTGCTGATTTCACGCAAATGCAGAATACTGTTCCAGAGACGGTCTTTGGTATCATCATCTTTTACGATGTAATCAAAGGCGCCGTTCTTTAAAAGATTAATGGCGGTAGCTACGTCTTCCTGACCTGAGATAATAATGACACGGATGTCTGGATTAAATTCCTTGATCTTCCTTAAAACTTCTGTGCCATCGCTATCCGGCAGGGAATAATCTAAGGTTACAACATCTGGAACTTCATGGAGGTGCGCGAAGAAATCACCAGGTGATTCAAATCGTTTAACTTCATATTCCGGATTAAGGGTTAAATAATGTTCCAGCATGGAGCCGTACCACATATCGTCTTCAACAATGAAAACTTTGAACGACTGGTTGTTCTTCATATTTAGGATTATATCGGATTATACCCGTGTATAACGTGAAAACAAGAGGAATAATATTCCGAAATCAAGAAAGTTTCCAACTTTTGAATGACTTTTAAGATTGAAAATGAACCAAAAAGACGTCTTTCATACACTTTACCAGACACTCAACCCCGAACAGAAACGTGCAGTTGATCAAATAGAGGGGCCCGTGCTCGTTATTGCTGGTCCCGGAACGGGAAAAACCCAAATCCTGGGAGCCCGTATCGGTAAGATCCTTTTGGAGACAGATACCGATCCCGGGAATATTCTCTGCCTCACATTTACTGATGCAGGAGCCATCACCATGCGTAAGCGCTTGTTGTCTTTTATCGGGCCGGACGCCTATAAAGTGAATATCTACACTTTTCATGCTTTTTGTCACGATATCATTCAGGACAATCTCCAGCTTTTTGAAAAAAACAGCCTGGATCCTGTTTCGGAGCTTGAACAGATACAACTCATGAGGGTATTGGTTGACGGATTCCACCAAAAACATCCCCTGAAGCGCTACCGGAGTGATGCATATTATGAAGTGAAAAATCTTAATTCCCTGTTCAGCACTATGAAAAGGGAAGGGTACACGCCTGCTTTCATTGAAGAAAAAATAAATGAATACCTAACGGATATCCCTACACGTGATGAGTATATATATAAGAGAAATGGCGCCGGGTTTAAAAAAGGGGATATCAATCAGGCAAAGCTCGATGAACAGATAGAAAGGATGGAAAAGCTTCGTGCCGCAGTCAACGAGTTTGACCGTTATCAGAAACTCATGCACGACAAGGGGCGTTATGATTATGATGATATGATCAACTGGGTAATAAGAGCTTTTACCCGGAATGAAGATTTGCTCAGGCGGTACCAGGAAAAATACCAGTATATCCTGATAGATGAATACCAGGACACCAGCGGAACACAAAATAAAGT
>DATHNR010000065.1:0-11615 GCA_035485835.1 Puia sp. | reverse complement strand
GAGAACTTGTTGAAGGCACTTGTACAAACAGGCAAACCTATTGTGCTCGTGCTTTTCAATGGCCGGCCGTTAATATTGAACTGGGAGAACCAGCACCTGAGCGCTATTCTTGATGCCTGGTTTGGAGGTACTGAAGCTGGTAATGCAATTGCCGATGTACTCTTTGGAAATTACAATCCTTCCGGGAAATTATCCATGACCTTCCCTCTGAATCAGGGTCAGATACCCATTTATTATAATGCAAAAAATACCGGTCGTCCATTTCATGTTGGTGATGGACCGAAATTTAAATCTGACTACCTGGATATGCCGAACGAACCACTCTATCCCTTTGGTTTTGGATTGAGTTATACAAAATTTTCTTACAGCGCGATTACTATCGACAACGGAAATATTTCAGTAAATCAGCCGGTACATATAAAGGTAACGGTCACCAATACCGGAAATTTTGATGGTGAGGAAACTGTGCAATTATATATTCGCGACATGGTAGCATCTGTTACCCAGCCTGTAAAGGAATTGAAAAAATTCCAGAAAGTTTATTTGAAGAAAGGAGAAAGTAAAGAAGCCAGCTTCACGCTTTCTACGAATGACCTGACATTTGTTAACAGCGATTTGAAATGGGTTTATGAACCCGGTGCTTTCAAAATCTTTGTGGGCGGGAATTCGAGGGATGTTGTGGAAGCGAATCTTTTGGGGAAGTAATCCTTATCAAGGATGACCGATGACGGATGACCGATGACCGGCTTTTTCTGTCAACCGTCATCCGTCATCGGTCATCCAAATGGTAGGAATAAAAAACATAATCTTCGATCTCGGCGGTGTAATCATGGACATCGATGTGAAGCAGACTTTGAATGCTTTTTCAAAACTTGGTTTGAAAAATATCCATGAATATTTCGGACATGGTTTCGCAGCTTCATTTTTCAGCGACCATGAGTCGGGTAAAATTTCTGATGAAGCATTTCTTTCGGAAATAAAAAAACTGTTGAATACTGAAGTAAGTCAGAGTGATTTGATCGATGCCTGGAATGCCCTGCTTCTGAGATTTCCACCCGAACGGATAGCCTTATTAAAAGAAATAAAATCCAGGTACCGGCTATTTCTGTATAGTAATACGAATGCCATTCATTATAAAAAATTCAGTGAAATTTATCGTGATTCCTTTCATGGTGAATTGGAAGAATTGTTTGAAAAAGCCTATTTTTCTCATGATTTGGGTCATCGTAAGCCCGATTTAGGCGGATATGAGCGTATTATCAGGGAAAATAGCCTCGATCCGAAACTCACTCTTTTTGTGGATGATGCCCTGATGAATGTGGAAGGAGCTATAAAAGCAGGCCTAAAGGGGCTTTATTTGCCGCCTGGATTGTTTATAACGGATATACTTTGGTAAACGTCGTTGGCCGTTAGCAGTTGGCGGTTGGCCGTTGTTAGTAGTAGACAGTTTCCCAACACTCCCATACCCCCATACTTAACTTCAGGCCATGGCCTGAAGTTATTTGATTTCCTCAAAATCAATGTATTCCCCGATTTTTGATCCTCCGGAATTTGAATTGTTTCGTTGGCCATTGGCCGTTGGCCGTTGGCCAGGTTGTGCACCGAAGCCCTGAGATGATGTATCGGAATGCTGGCCGTCATGACCGGGTTGTTTGTTCATATTGTTGAACTGCTGACGCATATGTCGGGTGGTCCGGAAAAGAGGAATGAGAAATCCGCCGATAAACCGGTACAGAAGGTAGCCCAGTATGAAAAGGACGAAAATATTCATGGAAGACAAATTTACTACAGACTCAGCAAATACCCTGTTAAAAAGAGGTGGTTATTTAATCAGCATTTTTGGGAAGAATCGAATAAATCCGTTAAATTTGCAGCCGAAGTAGTGAAACAACAGGAAGGGAACGCAATCGTTCCCTTCTTCTTTTCATATGGATAAGGAAACCCAAATTGAAAGCATCAGGCGGATGACAGAGGAAATAATCTCGGAAGAACCGGTTTATTTCCTGGTGGATCTGCGGATAAAACCTACAAATAACGTAAAGGTCTTTCTGGACGGAGATTCTGGCATCACAATTGAAAAATGTGTGCAGGTGAACAGGAAGCTTTACAGGAAAATAGAAGAATCCGCTATTTATCCCGACGGAGATTTTTCATTGGAAGTTTCTTCTGCCGGGCTGGATGAACCCCTGAAATTGCTGCGTCAGTATAAAAAAAATATTGGCCGGCTGGTTGAAATTCAGCTTCAGGATGGGACGCAAAAGGAAGGGCAGTTGAAGGATGTGAGTGAAGAGGGGATCGTGCTGGAGGTATCTTCAGGCAAGCCATCAAATGGAAAACTTCCTTCCAAAAAAAAGGAAATTAGTTCTCAAAGTTTTTTATTCAACAATATAAAATCAACCAAGATCCAGATTGTTTTTTAACTGGACACAAAAAGATCGGTTATGGCAAGTATCAATTTAATCGAAGCTTTCCAGGACTTCAAAGAAGCCGAAAATATTGACCGTCCTACCATGATGAAAGTGGTGGAAGACGTTTTCAAAACCCTTCTGCGTAAAAAATACGGCAGTGATGAGAATTTTGACGTAATTGTGAACGCTGAAAAAGGTGACCTGGAAATCATGCGCAGGCGCACGATTGTAGAGAATGGCGCAGTTGAAGATCCCCTGGCCCAGATTGCTTACAGTGATGCTGTAAAACTGGAGCCTGATTACGAGGTGGGTGAAGACCTGTATGAAGAAATCGAGATCCTTGATTTCGGCCGCCGGGCCATCCTGGCAGCCAAGCAAACGCTGGCAAGCCGCATCGGCGACCTGAAGAAAAACGTATTGGTAAAAAAGTATAGTGAGCGAATCGGAGAGATCATCAGTGCGGAAGTATACCAGGTATGGAAAAAAGAAATTTTACTGCTGGATGAAGAAGGCAATGAATTGATTCTTCCCAAGTCTGAACAGATACCTCAGGATTATTTCAAAAAAGGAGAAAGTATTCGTGCTGTTGTGAAGAAAGTGGATATGAAAAACAATTCTCCCGTCATCATTCTTTCCCGCACCAGTCCTTCGTTCCTGGCAAAGCTGCTTGAAATAGAAGTGCCTGAAATTTTTGACGGACTGATCGTGATTAAAAAAATAGTTCGTGAACCTGGTGAAAGAGCCAAGGTAGCTGTAGAAAGTTACGATGATCGCATTGATCCGGTAGGAGCATGTGTTGGAATGAAAGGTAGCAGGATACATGGCATTGTGCGGGAGCTGAAGAATGAAAATATAGACGTTATCAATTACACCAATAATATCCAGCTGCTGTTACAGCGTTCATTAACGCCTTCCAAGATAACAAGTATGGACATAGACAGCGAAAAGCTGCATGTAAATGTCTATCTGAAACCGGATCAGGTTTCACTTGCCATTGGAAGAAAAGGAGTAAATATCAAACTGGCGCAGGAGCTGACAGGTTATTCCATCGACGTATTCCGTGATAACGAAGGTGAAACGGAAGAATTTGATATTGACCTGGATGAATTTAGTGATGAAATTGAAACATGGATAATCGATGAACTGAAGAGAATCGGTTGTGATACGGCGCACAGCGTACTGGATTTATCTGTAGAAGAACTGGAACGCAGAACTGATCTGGAGAAGGAAACCATTGAAGAAGTACGTCGTGTACTTAAAGAAGAATTCGAAAAAGAATAATCGCGAATGGCAGAAACGACAACACCACGTTTAATGGCAGCAGCCAAGGAATTCAACATCGGCAAGGAAACGCTGGTTGATTTCCTGGTGGGCAAAGGATTTAGCAAAGATGATCTGAAACCGACAGCAAAGCTGACTGATGACATGTACAGGTCTCTTCAGCAGGAATTTCAGGGAGATAAAGTAGCAAAGATCAAGAGTAATCAGATCGATCTTCCGAAAGGCAGCGTGGAAGCAAAGCGCAAAAAAGAAGACGAAACTGTTCTATTCAGGAAAGATCCCAAGAAGATTGTAAAGGAAGAACCTCCGGTGGTAGAAGAAGTAAAGCCGGTAAAAATAGAAGAGCCTAAAAAGGAGCCTGAAATCATAAAGATCGAGGCGCCACATATAGAAGAACCGAAGATTATTGATAAGATTGATTTGTCGCAGATTGATTCTTCCACAAGACCCAAAAAATCCGTCAAGAAAAAAGAACCAGAAGAAAAACCCGTCGTTACAGAGGAGATTAAACCACCTGTTGTTTCAGAACCGGTAGAAATAATTTCGAAAAATGCAGAACCGGAAATAGAAGAACCCGAAGAAGCAACGATCGAAAATATTCTCATTGACAAGATTGAAGGTCCGCGCATTGTCGGAAAAATCGACTTGCCGGTTGAAACGGAAAAACCCAAGCAGGCTGACGAAAAAAGAAAAAGAAAGCGCATCCCCATCGAAAAGAGGGAAGGTGGTGGTAATAACAACGGCAAACCATCAGGAACAGGAACACCTGTTCAGCGCGATCCGACTCGCCCCAGCAGTGGCGCCAAACCTATTTTACGCCGCGATCTTCGTTCACCTGCCAGCAGTACAAACCGGAGTACCGCAAGTCCGCGGGATCAGAAGGAAATAGATAAAAAAGAAATTCAGGAGAAAATTCGTGAGACCCAGGCAAAACTTGCCGGAACGGGTGGTCGCGGAAGAGGCTCCAAGGCAAAATACCGTCGTGCACGACGTGAAGAAAATGCTGAGCTAAGCGGCAGCGAACAACAGGAAAGCAGCAAGCTGCAGGTAACAGAATTTATCAGCGTGAGTGAGCTCGCCAACCTGATCGATGTTAGCTATGCAGATATTATAAGCAAGTGTATGAGTCTTGGTATGATGGTTTCCATCAACCAGCGACTGGAAGCTGATGTGATTGAACTGGTAGCCGGTGAGTTTGGATATACGGTGGAATTCATCGGTATTGATGATGCCCTGGAATTGGAAGAAGAAGAAATTGTAGACGGGCCGGAAGACCTGGTTCCCCGTTCGCCGGTGGTCACCATCATGGGTCACGTGGATCATGGTAAAACATCTTTACTGGATTTTATCCGCGTAGCCAATGTGGTAGCGGGTGAAGCAGGGGGTATTACACAGCATATCGGAGCATACCAGGTTACGACTGCCAACGGGAAGAAAATCACTTTCCTTGATACGCCAGGTCACGAAGCATTTACGGCAATGCGTGCACGTGGTGCAAAGGCGGCCGACATTGCAATTATCGTAATTGCAGCGGATGATGCGATCATGCCGCAAACCAAAGAAGCCATTTCGCATGCACAGGCAGCGAACCTTCCCATGGTATTTGCAATCAATAAAATTGATAAAGATGGGGCTAATCCCGAAAAAATAAAAGAACAACTGGCGGGAATGAATATCCTGGTGGAAGACTGGGGTGGGAAATATCAAAGTCAGGAAATTTCAGCCAAAAAAGGTCAGAATGTTGATTTGCTTCTTGAAAAAATTCTGCTTGAAGCTGAAATCCTTGATCTGAAATCCAATCCAAACAGAGAAGCTTCCGGTACGGTCATTGAAGCTTCACTCGACAAAGGAAGAGGATATGTGGCAACCGTGCTTGTCCAGGGTGGGACATTGAAAAGTGGGGACCTGGTAGTTTCCGGTCAGTATTTCGGACGTATCAAGGCCATGTTCAATGAAAGAAATAAAAGAATTGAAGATGCACCTCCTTCATCACCGGTATTGTTACTTGGATTGAATGGTGCGCCCCAGGCTGGAGAAAAATTCAAGGTGTTTACGGATGAAGGCGAGGCTAAGGAAACTGCCAACAGGCGCGGTCAGCTGGCTCGTGAACAGGGTATCAGAACCAAGAAACATATAACACTGGATGAAATCGGCCGTCGTCTCGCATTGGGGAACTTCAAGGAACTTAATTTAATCATCAAGGGTGATGTGGACGGTTCCGTTGAAGCGCTAAGTGATTCACTTCAAAAGCTTTCTACGGAAGAAATTGCTGTTCGCGTGGTTCATAAGGCCGTGGGAGCTATAACTGAAAGTGATGTACTGCTGGCAACGGCATCTGATGCGGTCGTTGTGGGTTTCAATGTGAGAGCTTCTGTTCAGGCAGCGAGACTGGCTGAAAACGAAGGTGTTCAGATCAAGACCTATTCTATTATCTATAATGCCATCGAAGAAGTAAAAAGCGCCATGGAAGGAATGCTGGAACCCAAGATCCAGGAAAAAGTGGTGGCCAATGTTGAAATACGGAATGTATTCAAATTCGATAAGGCTACCGTTGCAGGTTGTTATGTGCTGGATGGGAAAATATACCGGAATTCCAAGATCAGGCTCGTTCGCGATGGTATCGTGATTTATCCAGTCGGTGAAGGTGCTACAGCGGAACTCGCTTCCCTGAAAAGGTTTAAGGATGATGCCAAAGAAGTGCCTTCAGGAATGGAGTGCGGACTGGTTATTAAAAACTATACGGACTATCATGTAGGCGATATTGTAGAAGCCTATGAGGAAGAGGAAGTGAAAAGAACATTATAAGCCTGAAGCCTTTTTAAGCTTAAAGCCTAAAGCCGAAAACTAATACATGCAGAAAGGCTAAAGCCGTTAAACGTTTTTTACTTTTTTTTAAATCTACTGAGATCTAAAAAGTAGTTTTAGGCTTTGAGCTTTAGGCTTTAGAAGATTTTGTTAAAACCCTCTTAACGGATACTGAAAGAAATGAATGAGCGTATTTTTGAAGGTTCCAGATTTGAGTTTATGAAGAAATTAATATCTGCTGCATTTCCCTTGCTGATTGCCACAGCCTCTATGGCCCAGCAAAAAGTAGTAGCTGATAAAATCGTTGGTATCGTAGGAGATAAGATCGTCCTGAAATCCGAAATCGCCATAGCAAACGAAGATATTAAAAGACAAGGCGGACAGGAACAGGACGAATGCACCATCCTGGACGGAATGCTCGTGCAGAAAGCCCTGGTTTTGCAGGCTGAGAAGGATTCCATTCCTGTAACGGAAGAGGAAATTGATGCAGAAATCGATCAGAAAATACGCTATTTCGAACAACAATACGGTAGTAAAGAAGCTCTGGAGCAAATTGCTGGCAGAACCATCTATCAGATGCGTGAAGAATTTCGTCAGCCCATCAAGGAGCAACGTATGGCACAGGGCATGCGAAATAAAATTGTAGACGGCATTAAAATTACCCCTACTGAAGTCAAAGAATATTACGAAAAGATTCCTAAGGATAGTCTCTGGTTTTATGAATCAGAACTCCAGATCGGACAGATCGTAATATATCCAAAAGCCAGCCGCGACATTGAGTTGCTTGCCATCGACGAGCTCAATGAATACAAAACACAGGTAGAAAGCGGCAGTAAAAGATTTGAAACACTCGCTACATTATACTCTGATGATCCTGGAAGCAAAGACAAGGGTGGCTTGTACCAGATTAACCGCATGGAAAAACAATGGGATCCTGTTTTCCTGGCAGCTGCTTTTCGTTTAAAAGATGGACAGATCTCCCCGGTAATAAAAACAAAATTCGGTTATCATATCATACAAATGGTAAGCCGAAATGGCGATGACGCTGTTATCCGTCATATTCTTCGCATACCTCAAATTACTGATACTGAATCCAAAGAAGCCATTGTTAAACTGGATTCCATCCGCCAGCAACTGGTTTCGGGAACGATCGAATTTGGCGCCGCTGTAGCAAAATACAGCGATGATGAAAATGCCAAATTCACTGCAGGCGTACTCCTGGCCCGCGACGGATCAAACTATCTGAAAATTGATGAGCTCGATAAAGACATGGTACTGCTTCTGAAGAAGGCTAATCTGAATGCGGGCCAATATTCAGAGCCTACTATATTTACCGATGAACGTGGTAAAAAAGGTGTTCGAATCATATATCTTCTTTCAAAATCAGAACCCCACAGGGAAAACCTTAAGGATGATTATAACAAGATCGCACAGAGGGCCCTGGAGCAAAAAAAGAATAAGGCCCTTCAAACCTGGTTCCAAACCAGGATTGCCACCTATTATATTATGATCGATGGTGATTACCGGAATTGCGGAAATCTTTCAAAATGGCAAACCCGCCAATTTACCAGCTCAAACTAGTGTTGATAAGCTGTTCGGAAGAAAAATGGGGACACAATAATTCAATTTTCATTCTGTTATAGTATATTACAAGTAGGTTAAATGAAGAAAAGCATGGAATATGATGGTTGAGAGCCATTTGAAAACACCGGATATGATTAGCATTTTAATAGCAGATGATCATAAGCTGATTAGAGAAACCTGGACTTATATCCTGAACAGTGATTCCCGTTTTAAGGTTATCGGAACCTGTTCAAATTCTGAAGATGCGGTTTCCTTTAGCAAGCAAAAGCATCCCAATGTGGTGCTGATGGATATCAACATGATTCCATATTCAGGGATCGAAGCTACACGCCGTATTAATGAAGTTTCCCCGCAATCCTTTGTGATAGGTGTTACTATGCATTCCCAGCCCTCCTATGCAAAAAAGATGTTACAGCAGGGTGCCAGAGGTTATGTAACAAAAAATTCTTCCCGTGAAGAAATGTTCAATGCCATTGTTGAAGTTGCCAAAGGAAATAGATATTTATGCGAAGAAATCAAGGAACTTATTGCTGAAAGCAATATTGACCCGGCTACACTTTCTGCTATAAATTCTCTTACTGAAAGGGAAATGGATGTAGTAAACCTGATCGTTCAGGGTAGCCAGACCAAAGATATTTCCACCAAACTGAATATATCAATAAAAACTGTTGAGGTTCACCGCCATAACATTTTCAAAAAATTAAAGCTGAAAAATGCGGTTGCACTAATTCATTTTATGAATAACAGCCCCATTGTGATGTAATTCCCTCTTTTCTTCTTTTAGTCAAATTCGATTACCTTTGCGCTTCGCTTTTGTTTTAACGTTTCAGGCCAACAGGTTTAGGACCGGATAAACTGAAGTGAGTGTCGGAGCCCGATATCCGGCACACTAAAAAAGAAAAAATTGAGCGACGAAATTAAACATGAATGCGGATTGGCATTCATCAGACTTCGCAAACCTTTCTCCTTTTATCTCCAGAAATATGGTACGGCATTGTATGGTTTGAATAAGCTGTACCTGCTCATGGAAAAACAACATAACCGTGGGCAGGATGGAGCAGGTGTCGCATCAGTAAAACTAAATATAGAACCCGGTCATCCGTTTCTTCACCGGATACGCAGTAACAATAATCAACCCATTGCCGATATATTTTCAAAAATAAATGACGAAGTAAAAGACCTTGAGAAATATCAGCCCGATATTATCAAACATCCCGGACTTTTAAAAGGTCATATTTCAGTAATGGGAGAACTCCTCCTGGGGCATCTCAGGTATGGCACACAAGGAAAAAATAATGTTGAATTCTGCCATCCTTTTATAAAACGGGATACGATTCCTTCACGCAATCTCGCACTTGCAGGCAATTTCAACCTGGTTAACACCGACGAACTTTTTGCATTAATAAATATTGAGCCGGGGGAATTTCAAAAACAGAGTGACCTCGCTGCTATGATGGAAGTGATTCATCACTTCATAGTTCAGGCAGATGAAGAAATGCCGGTGGATCTGGATATTAAAAGAATATTACAGAGAGCGCTTCCACTTTTTGATGGTGGTTTTACTGTAGGCGGACTTGTTGGAAACGGAGATGGATTTGTATTCCGTGATGCTCATGGAATTCGCCCAGCATATTATTTTGCAAATGATGAAATCATTGTTGCTGCCTCGGAACGTTCTGCCATACGAACTGTTTTCAATGTAGGAGAAAACGAAGTGCTGGAACTTATGCCGGGCAATGCAGTGATTGCGAAATCAGACGGCCGGTTTTCAGTGGAACAAATTATTCCTGCTAAAGAGCGCCGCGCCTGTAGTTTTGAAAGGATCTATTTTTCCAGGGGAAGTGATGAAAAAATTTACCGCGAACGAATTGCTTTAGGATATAACCTGAGTGAACAGATTCTTAATTCTGTAAATCACGATCTGAAAAACAGTATATTTTCTTTTATTCCCAATACAGCAGAAGTAGCTTTCTATGGCATGTGGAAAGGCCTCGATGATTATCTGAAAAAAGTAATGATCGAGCGCATTTTATCCTGGGGAAATGATCTGACGGAAGAAAAACTTTCACAGATGATCAACCGGAAAATCCGGATAGAAAAAATAGCCACCAAGGACGTGAAGATGCGCACTTTCATCACAGCCGATGCCAGCCGCAATGAAATGGTCCAGCATGTATACGATATTACATATGGTACCGTACAAAAAAATGTGGACACCCTTGTTGTGATTGACGATTCCATTGTTCGGGGAACCACACTAAGAGAAAGCATTGTACGAATGCTTGCGAGACTCGAACCGAAAAAAATTATAATCGTTTCTTCTGCGCCACAGATAAGATATCCGGATTGTTATGGAATCGACATGAGCAAATTAGGTGATTTTATTGCTTTCCGTGCCGCTATAACGCTCATGCATGAACGAAAAAAGGAAAAATGCCTTGCAGATATGTATGAACATTGTAAGGAGCTGGAACGCATGGGCCAGTTACATACTGAGAATATTGTCCGCCAGATTTATAAACCCTTTACCACACAGGAAATCTCCGATAAAATTGCAGAATTGATCACCCCGCCGGATATTCATACTCCGGTAGAAGTAATCTACCAAACCATCGAATCTCTTCATGAAGCCTGTCCTACCAATACCGGCGACTGGTATTTCACAGGTAACTATCCCACACCCGGAGGCAATCGCGTTGTTAACCGAGCCTTTATTAACTACATGGAAGGGAAAAACGTGAGAGGATATTAAGCATTCAGCTTAATAATGTGGTGAATACGGAAATGTAAAAAATTAAAAATGTGGGAGTTGAATTATTAATGATAATATGGAGATAGGGAAATAATATTTATACATATCATATTGAACCTTCCAAATCACTGCCTTTAACTCGACCTCCCGTTTCGCCTTAACGACCTCCCGTTTCCTAAAACCTGAAGAAATTAATTCTACTTACTATTTAAATTCAGGATTTAGGTCGATGATAATTTCATAAATTAATTCCCCTATCTCCATATTATCATTAATAATTCAACTCCCACATTTTTAATTATCTACAATTCCGTATTCGTCACATTAATTAAAATAATAAAAAAAGGTCCCCACGAATGGGGACCTCTAAATGATTTCGTATGAAATAATATTAGCCTTTGTGTTCGAGAAGGTTAAAGAACTGATCAAGCTGTGGCAGGATCACAATTCTTGTGCGACGGTTAGCAGCGCGGCCTTCGTTCGTATCATTCGACATTAAAGGAACAAATTCTCCACGGCCGGCAGCAGTCATTTTTGCCGGTGGAATTCCGTAAGTTTTAGCCAGAATGCGCACGACAGAAGTTGCACGTTTACAGCTAAGATCCCAGTTGTCAACTAAATCTGGATGTCCGCGATAAACTTTATTGTCTGTATTACCTTCTACCATGAATTCAACATCGGGCTGATTCTTCAAGATAGCGGCAACCTTGGCAAGCACATCTTTTGCGCCTTTGGTTACTACAAAGCTTCCACTCTTGAAAAGCAATTTGTCCGAAATGTCGATG
>DATHNR010000064.1:0-5678 GCA_035485835.1 Puia sp. | reverse complement strand
AGGCGGGCCTTCAAATAATATTTCTCCTCCCCCATCTCCCCTTCCGGACCGAGGTCAATTAAATAATCTGCAACTTTAATTACATCCATATTATGTTCTATGACAAGGACCGTATTCCCCCGGTCAACAAGTTTATTCAATACATCCAGGAGATGGCTGATATCTTCAAAGTGCAGACCGGTGGTCGGTTCATCCAGTATATAAAATGTTTTACCCGTTTCACGTTTCGATAATTCTGTTCCAAGCTTTACACGCTGTGCCTCTCCCCCGCTAAGTGTAACCGCAGACTGTCCCAATGTGATATAACCCAGTCCTACTTCCTGTAATACTTTTATTTTCCTGTACAGGTATGGAACATTCAGAAAAAACTCCACCGCTTCATCCACCGTCATATCCAGCACATCACTGATCGATTTCCCCTTATACCTGATCTCCAGGGTTTCGCGATTATACCTTTTGCCATTACATTTTTCACAATGCACATATACATCAGGGAGAAAATTCATTTCAATTACACGCATCCCCCCTCCTTCACAAACTTCACAGCGGCCGCTTTTTACATTAAATGAAAACCGCCCTGCAGTGTATCCTCGGATTTTAGCTTCGGGTATGGAAGCAAATAGTGTCCTTATATCTGTGAAGAATCCGCAATAAGTTGCCGGATTACTTCTGGGTGTACGCCCAATGGGAGATTGATCAATCTCTATGACCTTATCAATATTTTCGAGTCCTTTAATACTTTTATATTCAAGTGCTCTCCCTTTGGATCCATATGCATGATGACTCAATATCGGATAGAGTGTTTCATTGATGAGGGTGGATTTCCCGCTTCCGCTCACACCTGTAACGACGATAAATTTCCCAAGTGGAAACCGTGCGTCTACATTTTTTAAATTATTCCCCTTTGCTCCTTTCAGATCCAGAAATTTTCCATTACCCTTTCTTCTCTCCGCAGGAAGAGAAATCTTTCGTCGTCCGTTGAGATAATCCGCTGTAATCGTATTCAGTTTAAGCATGCTCGCAGGTTTTCCCTGCGCAACGATCCGGCCTCCGTGAAACCCTGCTTTTGGTCCGATATCAACCAGATAATCAGCTGCCATCATGATTTCTTTATCATGTTCAACAACAATAATACTGTTTCCGATATCCCTCAGGTTTTGCAAGGCAAGAATCAACCGCTGGTTATCCCGCTGGTGCAAACCAATACTGGGTTCATCCAATATGTAAGTGATGCCCTGCAGCTGTGATCCAATCTGAGTGGCCAGCCTTATGCGCTGGGATTCGCCACCGCTTAGTGTTCTGGTCGGCCGGTTCAGGGTAAGATATGTGAGACCGACATCCAGCAGGAATTGTAAACGTTCACGGATTTCTTTTAAAACATCTTTTGCGATGATATTTTGTTTGTTATTGAGCCTTTTTTCAATATCAGAGAACCAAATAGCAAGTTTGTCAAGATTCAGATTGCTGAGCTCAGCAATATTTTTTTTATCAACCCGAAACCAGAGGCTTTCTTTTTTAAGTCTGGCTCCTCCGCATGAATCGCAGATCCTGAGTTCCATATATTTCTCTACCCATTCGTGCAACATGTCGTTGGCGGATCCGTTAAACCACCTTTTTAACATAGGTACCAGGCCTTCATATTCAGTAACTGAAGCAGCTGTTTCATTTTCATCAATATTTAATATCTCTTCTGATGCCCCCTCAGCAGTGCCGTATAAAATCAGGTTTAAACCTTTTGCCGGCATGTCTTCAATCGGTGTATCGAGACTGAACTTATATTTCCTCGCAAGTTTCTGAACCTGGGTAAAAGTATAAGCTTCCCTCTCTCCGCCAATAGGTAGAATTCCTCCTTCATTCACAGATTTCTTTTTATCTGGCATAATCGCGTCGAGGCTGATGCGATAAACTGATCCCAACCCTTTGCAAACAGGGCAGGCCCCATAGGGTGAGTTAAACGAAAAACTATTCGGCGATGGTTCTTCGTAGCTGATGCCTGTTTCATCGCACATCAGTTGTTTACTGTATTGTACAACTTGGTTACTATCATTGATCAATAAAAACATTAACCCCTTTCCCATTTGAAGTGCCGTTTGAACACTCTGGCTCACACGCGTTTTCATATCAGTTGTTACAGCGAGGCGGTCTATCACAACTTCGATATCATGTATTTTATACCGGTCTACCTGCATCCTGGGAACCAGATCTTTTACTTCACCATCCACGCGCACTTTCACAAATCCCTTTTTGCGGATGTCTTCAAAAAGTTCGCGGTAATGTCCTTTTCTTCCACGTACCAGCGGAGAAAGAACTGAGATTTTCCTGCCGTTGAATTTCTGAAAAATATTCGTCACAATTTCTTCCTCACTGAATTTTACCATGCGCCTTCCGGTATTATAGGAATAGGCTTCCCCGATCCGGGCATATAAGAGCCTCAGAAAATCGTACACTTCAGTTACGGTTCCAACTGTGCTGCGCGGATTCCTGTTTGTGGTTTTTTGTTCTATAGAAATTACCGGGCTCAGCCCTGTGATTTTATCCACATCAGGCCGTTCCATATCACCGATAAACTGCCGGGCGTACGCGCCAAAGCTTTCCATATAGCGGCGTTGCCCTTCAGCATAAATCGTATCGAATGCAAGGGATGATTTTCCACTTCCACTGATACCGGTAATGACCACCAGCTGGTTTTTTGGAATGGAGATATCGATATTTTTGAGATTGTGCTCCCTGGCACCGAACACTTCAATCATTTCTTCCCTTCCGGTATCAGACGGGTTTTTCTTCTCCATTATTTCAATCATTTCTTCGCCAGTTTCAGGAGACGGACTATGCTGTTCAATCATAATAAGTTGGAATCGCTAAAGGTAATAACAAAACTGGAGGCCGGTTGTTCCCGCAAAGGAGGGTACCCTTCAGAAAAAATAATTTTTGAAATTTAAAGCCCGGGATTATCTTTGGGCCTGTTCTTTTACAGCTTATCAAGAAAGGCTGAGGGTAATGGCCCTGCGAAGCCTTGACAACCTGTCCCGCTATAAACGTGACAAGGTGCCAACTCCATCCCGCCGGCGGCGGGACAGATAAGTCAGATACTGCTACCTAATACTCATCATATTAAGAGCTCTTCTGACCTTCGGAAGAGCTTTTTTATTTTAATGCAGTGATGCAGTGAAATAAGATTCTTTCGGGTGTTTTCTTTTTAAGCATATTTTATTCACCAAAAAATGCCCAAAAGGCAGGAGGATTATTTTATGCAGGAAACAACAGAATTCATTCACAGTATCCCGGTCGATCCACTCACGGGAGCTATTTCGGTGCCTATTTATCAGACTTCCACTTTTGTTCAGGAATCTCCGGGAGTTCACAAAGGGTATGATTATGCACGAAGCAATAACCCTACACGGTCTGTATTGGAAAATCTGATTGCAGGACTTGAAAAAGGAACCCGCGGACTCGCATTCGCCAGCGGACTGGCTGCCATTGACGCCGTTTTGAAATTATTGAAGTCGGGAGACGAAATCATTGCAGTAGATGATATTTACGGTGGTGCATTCCGATTATTTGAGCAGGTATATAAAAAATTCGGGGTCCATGTTACCTATGTTGACGCCGGCAATCCTGAAAATATTTTCAATGCATTAAATGAAAATACCAGGTTGATCTGGCTTGAAACACCGAGCAATCCTACTCTCAAAATAGCCGATATCGCTGCCATAGCAGCCGTTGCGAAAGCAGGTGGCTGTCTTTTGTGTGTAGATAATACTTTCGCATCTCCTGCCCTTCAAAAGCCTATTCAGCTGGGAGCGGATATTGTAGTGCATTCGGCAACCAAGTACCTTGGCGGGCATAGTGATCTGATCGCAGGTTTGGTTGTTACTGCCACAGAAGAGCTTGGAGAGAATATAAGATTCTACCAAAATGCCGCAGGCGCCATTCTGGGGCCTTTCGATTCCTGGCTTGTAATAAGGGGCATGGAAACCCTTACCCTCCGCATGAAACAACATTGCAACAGTGCACAGCAAATCGCTGAGTTCCTGCAGAATCTGCCTGAAGTTGACAGAGTTTTCTATCCAGGACTGCCCGACCATCCAAATCATGAAGTTGCTAAAAGGCAGTCAAGAGGATTCGGAGGTATCGTGTCGTTTACTTTGAAAGAAGACAGTCTGGCTGAAGCCCGCAGGTTTGTAAGTTCTACAGAATTATTTAAACTGGCGGAGAGCCTGGGTGGTATAAAGAGCCTTATCAGCCATTCTGCTGAAATGACTCATAAAACCATTCCCCCGGAAATCCGCAGGGCCGCGGGTGTTCATGACAGCCTTATCAGGCTATCAGTTGGATTGGAAGATGCAGAAGATTTAATCATGGATCTTTGCAACAGTTTTGACCGGTTAACTGTTAGGACAAACAAATATTCTCATCGTTTGGAAAATTGTTGAAAATAATATGGACGCACATAAGCAACTCAGGATTGGATTATTTGGATTTGGGGTGGTGGGAGAAGGACTTTACCGCATACTGCAACAAACCCCTTCACTCAGGGCGACGATAAAAAAAGTTTGTATCAAACATCCGGGCAAGAAAAGAAATGCGCCGGAGGATCTTTTTACGACTGATAAATTTGAACTCCTGAACGATCCTGACATCAATGTGATCGTGGAAGTTATTAATGAAACAGAACCAGCGTTTGATATCGTTACAACTGCATTGAGAAATGGCAAGGATGTGGTCAGCGCCAGCAAAAAAATGCTGGCTGAACACCTTCCTCAATTACTGGAACTTCAAAAAGAAACAGGGCTTTCCATTTTGTATGAAGCAGCTGCCTGCGCATCAATTCCTGTAATCCGAAACCTGGAAGAATATTACGACAATGATCTGCTGCATTCAATGCGTGCCATTGTAAACGGCTCTACGAATTTTATTCTGACGAAAATGTTTGAAGAAAAACTCGATTTCAGGCAGGCATTATTAATGGCCCAGCAACTGGGGTTTGCAGAAAGCGATCCGTCACTGGACGTGGAGGGCGTTGACGCCGTGAATAAGTGGACACTCTTGCTCGCTCACGCTTACGGAATTATTACAAATCCTAAAAACATTGTATATAATGGGATACAACATATACAGGCCGGTGATGCAACAGTGGCATCAGAGAAGCATTATGAAATTAAACTCGTTGCCCAGGCAAAGAAATTATTGAATGGAAAAGTAGCGGCATTCGTACTCCCTCAATTTGTAAAGTCCGACGATCATCTGAGTTTTGTGAAGAATGAATACAATGGAGTAGTTATCGAAAGTGGTTTTGCTGACAAACAATTTTTCTACGGCAAAGGCGCGGGAAGTTTTCCGACAGCCTCAGCAGTACTCAGCGATTTATCTGCACTTCGTTACCAGTACAGGTACGAATATAAAAAACTATATCACCATGCACCTCTCGAATTGACTGACGAGTTCTTTATAAAAATATATGTCAGCTTTGACGACTGGTCTTATATTCCCAAGGAAAAATTTGAATGGATTGAAGAATGGCACGCCGAGAGCGACCGGAAATATCTGATTGGCGTCATTTCCTTTAAGGAATTACAAAATTCAAACTGGTGGCGCGCAAATAAAACTTCCCTGATATTGACTCCTGAACCGATTATTGAAGATGTTGAAATACGAAAACTGAAAAAGAAGAGCCTTGA
>DATHNR010000063.1:0-3918 GCA_035485835.1 Puia sp. | reverse complement strand
CATCACTTTTTAAAATTAAGTTATGCGTTTTATATGTTCGTTAGTGGTGCTTGTTGTTATTTCAATAAGAAGTTTTAGCCAGGAGGATATGATATATAATAAGAAAGATTTAGGCGATTTAAAGTCACTTCCTGACAAATGGGAAAAATATTGGAATAAACACAACATGGATTCTTTGAGCACTATGCTAACAGAGAATGTGGATTTTGTAAATTTAGCCGGAGTATGGTTAAAAGGTAAAACAGAGTCTATCCAACTGCTCAGGCTGGTTCATCAAACGACTTTTAAAAGCAGCATTTGGATTACCGATAGCGTTAAGATACGGTACGTAAAACCAGATTTGGCTATTCTTCATATTGGCTGGGGCCTAAGTGGAGACGTTGATCCTGATGGCACTAACCGGATACCAAAACATGGAATTTTTATATGGGTGGTTATTAAGGAAAAAGAGCAATGGAAGTTGCTTGCAATAGATAATGTCAATATAAAATAACCACCTTCGCAATTCTCATCAATGCAATATCGCCCAATACGCAAATGGCAAAGCTCTAATATCCTTTGCGTAGTACCCAAGGCGATCATTGATCTATCCTTTTACAAATACACCTGCCGGAATAATTATTCTTCCGCTAAACTTTAACCGCCAACCGCCATTCCCGCACGTGCGGGATCAAACCACTGTCCCATAACAGTGATCTGGCAGTTAAAACCGTCAGATACTCATTCCCCAATCCCGGATATTGAATCAGAAGATAGCTTTATTCTGTTACGCGTATCTGATAAGCCCTTGTATCAGTTGCCGGGTTTTCTATTCATTAACTCTAACAATTATTTTATGAGACAATTTTTATTTTGGCCGAAAGGCGGTCGGGTAGTTTACAATCTGATGTACATGATTATGGCGGTTGTTTGTTTTACAGGCTGCAAAAAAGAGCCGGGTTTCCATGAGGATTTTCCTCCGTCTTTTTATTCGGCTGACGTGATTGACAAATGGATGACGCTTGAAATAAGAATTTATAAGAATGCAACAGGCTTTGGCAATGGAGGATTTGCACGGCCATTTGCCTATTCCGGCATCAGCGCTTATGAATCTATTGATCCCGGATTACTTTCCTGGAAGCATAAATACAATGGCCTTTCAGGACTGCCGGAAACAGAGCCGTTTGAAAAGTACAACTGGCCCGCCAGCGTCAACGCGTCACTGGCTGAAATCAACAGAGGTTTTTTTTCAACCACGAATCTGGATGCGACCGATCTGGCAGCGATTGATTCACTCGAAAACGCCCTGTCTCTTGGTTTCAGTGGAGAGAAGGCCGAAGTACTCAGCCGCTCGGTGGCTTTTGGTAAATCCATTGCCGATGCAATTTTTGCCTGGGCTCAGACGGATGGGTTTACCCAAAACAATGCAATGCCCTATACACCTCCAATAGGTTTTGGTCTCTGGGTTCCGACTTCGCCTACGGCACCAGTCGGTCCTTTTTGGGGGAATGACAGGCGCATCATTGCGAATAGCGGAGACGACGATGCTCCGGGTGCGCCGATTCCCTATTCTGAAACACCGGGTTCTGATTTTTACAAGCAGGTTAACGACCTCTACCAGGCATCCAAAGTGCTCACCACCGATCAGAAAAATCAGGCACTGTTCTGGAGAGATGTGCCCGGCGTTTCTACACCAGGTCATTGGATGAGTATCACTCAGCAGGCCATCAGACAATCGCATAGCCGGCTCGATGAAGCCGCCGCTGCTTATGCCCTCACCGGAATATGCCTGAATGATGCGGTGATCAGTGTGTTCCATTACAAATACGTATACAATAATGTCAGGCCGATCACCTATATCCACAATGTCTTTGGCGACGCCGCCTGGGCTCCTCAATTTACAACACCCAATCATCCGGAATATCCGGCTGCCCATGCCTACATTTCAGCAGCTGCTGCCGAAGGACTGACCGCCGCTTTCGGAAATATCGGGCCCCTGACGGATCATACCTGGGATTATCTGGGATTCCCGGCCCGCACGTTCAACACATTTCGTGAATTCGCATTGGACGCAGGCAATTCCAGATTTTATGCCGGAATACATTACCAGCCGTCCATCAATGCGGGTCTCAAATCCGGAAAAATCGTCGGGGATAATGTCGTGAACAGTTTGTCACGATTTAATTCCGGAGATAAATAATACTTAACCCCTCCTATAAAAAAAGCCCGGATACAAATGTACCCGGGTCTTTTTTTGTGGTCAACCTGCCAATTAACAATTAACAATTGTTAATCCGGAATCTCCAAAATCTTCATCAGCGAGTCCTTACGGCCACGTGATACACTTACAGTAGAGCCATCTGCCATAACCAGGTAACCCCCGTCTCCCCGGATATATTTGTTTACTTCATTCAGGTTCACAAGGTAGGAATGATGCACGCGGAGAAAGGATTTGAAATCCAACAATTGCTCTTCCATTTCTTTCAAACATCTGCAGGCTACTATCTTAGATTTATCCCGAAGGAAAAGATGGGTATAATTATTATTGGCCTCACAGTAAACGATCTGGTCGGCAGGAATCAGTTCAAATCCTTCTACAGTCGGGATCCCGATTTTCGTAATGCCCTTGTTCCTGTTTTGTATCTGCTCAATCATGGAACGAAATTGCTCTGCGAGCGGCCTGGATTTTTGTTCTTCTATTTTATGCACGGCTGCAATCAATTCTTCGGGATCGATGGGTTTTAAAAGATAGTCCAGTGCACTTATCCGGAAAGCTTTGACGGCGTATTGATCATAACTGGTCGTAAAGATCACGGAGAAGGAGATCTGTTTGCATTGTTCCAGAAATTCAAACCCGTTCATAGTTGGCATTTCAATGTCCAGGAATATCAGTTCCGGACTCAATTTTTCAACCGCTTCAAGAGCCTTTGATCCAGACATGCATTTGGCAACGACTTCTACGCTAGGGCAATGTTCCTGTAACTGAATGCTAAGCGAATTCAGGCAATGAACCTCATCGTCGATGAGAATGGATTTAATCATATTTGACAGGAATTTTAATAAGGACCTCTGTTCCCGCAGCGCTGCCATCTGCGTGCACAAGATCGTTTATGATCACGGCTGATTCATTTCCATTGCCGCTTTGGATCATAGCGATCCGGTCGGCAGTAATCAATAAGCCCATAGATTTATGTTTGGTGGCCGATTTGCTGGCAATTCTCGCAGCCTGTTCACGGCCAATGCCATTGTCCGTAATTTTTATAAGCAGAGAATTTGCTTCCTGCACCACTTCAATTTCCAATTCACCCTTTTCCTCCTTATGCATCAATCCATGCCAGACAGCATTTTCCACATAAGGCTGGATGATGAGCGGAGGCAGTTTGAGCCGCGAAGTGTTCAGTTCCGGCGAAACAATAATTTTATGTGTAAAATGGTTATCAAACCGCATGGCCTCCATATCCAGATACAGTTCCAGGGATTCAATTTCACTTTTCAGGGATATGAATGAACTCTGTGAATTTTGTAAAATCATCCGGATCAATCTCGAGAATTTAGTAAGATACCTCGAAGAATCTGGTTTATTATTCTCCAGGATAAAACGATTGATGGAATTCAGGGAATTGAAAATGAAATGAGGGTTCATTTGGGTTCGAAGGGCTTGCATTTTTAATTCGGCGGCCTGTTGCTGCAGCTCGGCCTGTTTCCGCTTGTTTTGCAACAGGTCGTTGTTCCTCTTTAAGGAAAAATTTCTGAATATAATAAGTCCTAAAAAAGCAAAAAATAAAATGCTTCCAATAAGTATTTTGTTAACCAGGGACTGCTGTTTAAGCTGTACTTCTTTGATTTTATTATCCTTGTCCAGTAAGTTCAGGGTGGTCTGTTTTTTATCGTCCTCAGACACTGTTGCGTAATAGTTTAACCTAGACAGGAACTTGTGGG
>DATHNR010000062.1:0-3145 GCA_035485835.1 Puia sp. | reverse complement strand
AACCGCCGCTTTTAACTTCCATGTTCTCACGGCCGAAGGCTTTGGCGAGTCTTTGCATTTCATCATCCGTTACTTTTTTGTCAACAATAACAATAGCATTGTTGATATCTCCTCCTTTAATGAGGTTGTTCTCCAGAAGCATTTCGAGTTCATGTAGAAAACAAAACGTACGACAAGGAGCGATTTCCAATTTAAAATCTTTCATAGATTTAAGTCCCGCATGCTGGGTACCCAGCACAGGGCTGTTGAAGTCAATTAATGTAGTAACCTTATATTCCATGGAAGGCATAGCCATCATCTCTACCCGTTTCTTTTCATCGTAATAGGTGATATTGTTGTCGATGCTGTACCATGCCTTGGCGGCGTCCTGTTCCTCGAGACCTACTTCCTCAATAATCTCAACAAAGGGCTCTGAACTGCCGTCGATTATAGGAATTTCAGGTCCGTTTATTTCGATGAGACAGTTGTCTACCCCCATACCTACCAGGGCTGCTAAAATGTGCTCTATAGTGCTGACACGTGCGCCATTATCTTCCAGTGTGGTACCACGGGATGTATCCGTAACCAGGTCACAATCGGCCTTGATCAGGGGCCTCCCGGCCAGATCAATACGCTGGAACTGAAATCCATAACCTGGATTTGCAGGGCGAAGAGTCATATCGACCACAACGCCCGTATGCAGGCCGGTACCTGAAATATTTACTGCCTGTTTGAGTGTATGCTGTTTATCCGGGTTGAATTGAGCGTCCATCTGTTGATTTATGACCCGCAAAGATACAATTTGAGCCTGACTTCCGTTTCCAGGGCATGAGAGAGTATTAACAAAAAATTACCCCCCGATTCTCCATTCCCGGAAATGAATTAATTTTATTTGTATATAAACGAATTTATGGAAGGAAAAAAGCCTAAAATCTTATTGTGCGAAGACGACGCCAATCTCGGCATGGTATTAAAAAACTACCTGGAGCTGAACGATTTTGATGTGACCCTTGAGCGGGATGGCAGGTTAGGACTTGCTGCATTTCAGCGTGAGCATTTTGACCTCTGCCTGCTTGATGTGATGATGCCACATATGGATGGTTTTACGCTGGCCGAAGAAATTCGCGACGTTAATCCGGATGTGCCACTTTTCTTTATCAGCGCAAAAACCATGAAGGAAGATATTATTCAGGGATATAAACTGGGTGCGGACGATTATATCACCAAACCCTTCGACAGTGAAGTATTACTTCTGAAAATCCGGGCGATCCTGAAAAGAAATGATGATTTAAATAAGGAAGCAGATAACAAGGAATACGATCTTGGCTCTTATCATTTCCATCCCAAATTGAGGCAGCTGGTTCATAACGGACAAACTCAAACGCTTTCACCCAAAGAAAACGAACTGTTGAAAATGCTTGCTGAACACCTGAATGATTTATTGCCGCGGGAAGCTGCACTTAAAAAAATCTGGGGAAGCGACACGTATTTCAATGGCCGGAGTATGGACGTTTATATTGCCAAGCTCAGAAAATATCTGCGTGATGATGTCAATATCGAGATTGTGAATATTCACGGTAATGGTTTCAGACTGGTTGTTCCGGTAAAAGCAACCGTCTGATTTCATGGACACACGTTCTACAGATTAAATATTATCTCCGCAAGAATCGGGTTTTATTCATTGAAATGTGAAAGTAGTTTTGTTGCATTCAATGAATAATTATGCATAAACGCAGCGAGCCTGAAATATTATATTTCGGAACACCAGTCGTACTTATCAGTACCTGCAATGAAGATGGGTCTTTTAATATAGCGCCGATATCATCCATATTCTGGCTGGGATGGCGATGTGTAATCGGAATATCGGCACTTTCAAAAACAACAGAAAATATAAGCCGCAACAGAGAATGTGTGCTAAATCTGCCATCTGTAAATGAAGTATCTGCTGTTAACCGGCTGGCATTAACAACGGGTTCCCACCAGATTCCTGAAGGAAAAAAACGTAAAGGATATATTTACGTAAGGAATAAATTTTCACAGGCTTGTCTGACTACTCAGATTTCTGATACAGTTAGTGCACCCAGAATAAAAGAATGCCCTGTTCAGATGGAAGCCAGATTGGAAGATATTCATGGTATTGCCGAAAATAACCCTAAAGAAAAAGGGAAAATCCTTACAATGGAATTCAAAATTCAACGAGTCTATCTGGAAGAATCTATTATAATGGATGATTATGATAATCGCGTTGATCCTGATAAATGGAAACCACTGATCATGAGCTTTCAAAAGTTTTATAGTCTGAGTGAGCAGGTACAAAATTCAAAACTGGCTCAGATACCGGAATATTTATATCATAGCCAGGATATGGACAATGCAAGAAATTAATCAATATGCCTGTTGCCATAGATATTTCTACCAGTCAAAAATTAAAATGCTGGTTTTTTATCTCTATGATCATGCTGCTGTTTGTTCATTCCTACAATCTGAACGAACGTTATCTCCGGCCATTTTCCATTGTTCATGAGCAACTTACTTTTAACAGCTTTATTCAATATTTTCTGTCCAACGGCCTGTTCCGGTTTTTTGTACCCATGCTATTCTCCATTTCGGGGTATTTATATGCGTTTCATGATGAACGTTCTTATGGAAAAAGAATCCGCGGACGAATACGAACAATTTTTCTACCATACCTGATTTGGAGTGCCGTTGGATTAATTCTCACTTATGTGATAGAACTGTCTTCCTACGGACGTGGTATTATAGAGACGACACATCTGATGGTGCTAAGTAATAACCGGATTCTTCTGCATGACTATAAATGGTATGAGTTATTGTTACGATGGTTATTCCTGCCAGTACCTTATCAATTGTGGTTTTTAAGGGTATTGTTTATTTATAACCTGATTTATCCGGCATTGCGTTGGTGTGTACTCAAATGTCCTCATATATTTTTCTTTGTTATTGTTTTATTCTGGTTATCCGATATCTCGTTTATTTTATTTGAAGGAGAGGGGCTTTTCTTCTTTTCATTGGGGATTTGGATTCAGAAAAAAAATTATAATATACAGGAACCGGGAAAATGGTTTAAACCATTACCCTGGGCTGCCATATTTATAATTCTAAATGTAATTAAAACGATTATTGCATTTAAAGCATTCAATTTTAT
>DATHNR010000061.1:0-3461 GCA_035485835.1 Puia sp. | reverse complement strand
ACATGGAACGGTCGCCCGCAGGCAGTAGGAGTATATGTATATGTGGCCAAAGTAACATTCTATAATAATGTAACAATCAAACGAAAAGGAACAATAAACCTGATCAGATAAAATGTGTCACGCCATAGGCGGGATAAAATTCAATCTATATGAAAAAAAATGTATCACGGAGAATCTGCTGGATGGCCCTGCTGGCCTGTGTTGTGGGGAAAACCGTGCGTGCACAGGTTGATCCGCATTTCTCCCAGTATTATATTCAGCCGATGTCAATGAATCCGGCATTTACAGGTGCATTCGATGGTGACTATCGCGCCTCAGCTATCTGGAGAAGCCAGTATGGAAATACATTGACGACGAGAGGACTTTCAGGAGAGAAAACGACAAATAAAAATGCCAACATTGGGTTTAATCTCGTGAACCAGGTTTCAAGCGACGGAGCTTATAGTTTTACAAATGGATATCTGACTTTTGCTTATACGGGTGTAAGATTCGGTGAAAACGCAGATCATTATCTGGTGATGGCCATGCAGGTAGGATTTATCAGCAGGAAATTTGATATAACAAAAATGCAGTTTGGCAGTCAGTGGGTATCCGGAGTTGGTTTTGATCCCTCAGACCCTTCCAACGAAACCTTTTTGAAACCACAGGTTACTTCATTTGACGCAGGTGCTGGGATCGCATATTATGATGCAACTCCAAATAAAACCGCAAGTTTTTTTGGAGGCATTGCAGCATATCATATTACGCAACCCGTTAATCCGTTTTTGTCCGATCAAACCCAATCCAAACTCGATATCAGGTATAGTGTGCAGGCTGGCGTGCGAATTACTGCATCCGACCAGCTTTCAATAGTTCCTACGGCTCTTTATATGAAACAAGGGGATGCAGAGGAAAAAATGGGGGGTGTTTATGTTCAGGCTTATGCAAATGAAAACACGGACGTTATGTTCGGTGCATACTACAGAATCGGAGATGCGATCGTTCCATTTGCAGGATTTTATTATAACGGGCTTACGTTTGGTTTGAGTTATGACGTAGATGCTTCTACAAAAAGTGCAGCGGGAAGTAAAGGGAACAGTCTTGAAGTATCTATTTCCTTTGTTGGTAAGAGAAAATCAAATACCGGGGTGCCGAGATTTTGGTGCCCGAGGTTTTAAAATATAAGATCGAATCCTATAAAAAACATTCAACGGTGAATAGCAAATTAATTAAATGTTTCCTGATAAATGCCTGCATCACAGCCATGATCATTCCCTGTGTTCATGCACAGAATGGAAGCGGATATTTTAATCAGGCTCAAAACCTCTTTAAAGAAAAAAATTATTTCGAAGCATCTGTAATATTTGAAAAATATCTCGCAACTGAAAAACATTCAAGACCCCGCTCTACGCCATTTGCCATTGAGAAAAAAGTGAAAGGGAAAACCAATGTAGATCCTCATCAGGAAGCTGTTTATGATCTTGCAGAAAGTTACCGGTTAATAAATGACTATCAGAAAGCAGAAAAATATTATAAGGAATCCATTGGTTTTTCAGAGAAAGCTTATCCTGATGCGAGGTATTGGTATGCGGTAACATTGCGTGCCAATCAGAAATATGCAGAAGCATTAGTTCAGATAACAGCATTCCTGGAAAAACATACTGAGATGGATGAGCTGCTGATCAAGGCCGACAGGGAACTGGAGAACCTTAAGTTTATACAGTTGCAATCGGAAAGGGTTAACGACAAATTTGTATTGAATGAGATGAAAGGAAAGGACCCGGCTTCAGGATATGCGCTCGCACAAAGAAACGGTGATACGGTAGTCTTTACCTCCGTCATGCAGGATAAATCAAATAATGGTGGCGTCACAGAGTATATGAATACTTTGTTCGAATCGATTGATTCAGACAATCCCCTGCTGGGTGCCGAACAAATGGACATTCCGACCGGAAAAGGTATACACGATGGCATGGCTTCGTTTAGCCGTGACGGTAAGTTTATGTTCTTTACCAGGTGGACCAAAAAAAATAACCAGACCGTTTCTTACATATATAGTAGTCGTCTGAATGATAAAGGATGGACAGAACCAGTAAGAGCTCCCGAACCGCTAAATATGGAAGGATCAAACAGCGCCCAACCTTTCATCACAACAGACGGGAGGTATGTTATATTTTCTTCTGATCGTGCGGGTGGCGCAGGTGGCTATGACCTGTGGGCAGCTTCTCTGGATAGTAACCACGAGGTGATCCAGGTGCAGAATCTGGGCAATGTAATAAATACAAGCGGAGATGAAGAGTCACCTTACTACCACGACAAATCTCGCATGCTGATTTTTTCAAGTAATGGCCATGTTGGTATGGGAGGCTTTGATATTTTCTATGCCAAAGGGAATTTTAATATGAGCGACTGGGAAAAACCGGTCAATGCAGGTGCTCCTCTGAATTCATCCAAAGACGATATGTACTATATTAGTACAGATGAAGATGATGTTTGGAATACTGGCTGGATAAGTTCGGACAGGTCTTCGGAATGCTGCCTTGCATTATTTGAAGTGAAGGAAAATAATTCACTTTACCTGAACGGTACCGTTGTAGATTGTAAAACCCAATTACCATTGACAAATGTCTTATTGACGGTTACTGATCTTCGTCACCGGGACCGTTTATTAGGAAAATATAAAGTAGATACATCGGGACGTTATAAAATTGAATTGCATAATTCTGCACATTTCCGTATTAGCGTTACACGACCGGATTATCAGCCCTCAGGTATGGATTATAATCTGCAGATTCATCAGGGAACAGATTCATTGATGAATGAACCCATTTGTATGAAGTCAAATAAAAATCCTGAGAAGGAGATTGAACAACTACTGAAGTCTCTTGAACGAACATCACATGTTGGTAATTTTGCTTATAAAAAAGCAGTCCTGAGCGATTCGGCACATGATAATCTGGATTCACTGGCAATAATTCTTAAGAAAAATCCACAAATGATTATTCTGGTTGAAGGATATACGGATGGAATCGGAAGTGTAAAATATAACCTGAAACTGGCCAAGCGACGCGTGGACGCCTGTATCCGGTACCTTGTGAAACAGGGTGTTTCAAGGGATCAGCTTAAGGGCAAGGCAATGGGTAAATGTTGCCCTGTTGCTCCTGAAAACATCGATGGAAAAGATAATCCGGCCGGACGTGAAATCAATCGTCGTGTTGAGTATAAGGTGCTGAAACAATAGAAGAAAGTATGGGAGTATGGGAGTATGGGAGTATGGGAGTATGGGCGTGTGACTTATAGCAGATGGCATTTAACCATCTGCCATAAGCCAGTCACTATTAACCCTGGTTTAACCGTCCAAAAATATAATTAGAAGTTTTCAAAAAAATATACTGCACCCGATTTACCTGAGCAGGAAAATAAAATCTTATTAGGCGTTACGCCTTACGCCTTACGCGTTCGACGTTAAGCGTTGCGCGTTC
>DATHNR010000060.1:0-5951 GCA_035485835.1 Puia sp. | reverse complement strand
TTTGCTTCGGGAAAATCCGAATCCGACCGATCAGGATATTGACGAAGCTATGTCGGGAAATATTTGCCGGTGCGGTACCTATCTGCGCATTCGCAGAGCGATTCATATTGCAGCCGAAATTCAACAAAGAAAATTAGCTCTTGCTAAATAGGTTTTTGTTACTGGAATAATTCTTTGATACTGTTAAATGCATATCTTAAATGGAACCGAATTCAAAAAATAAATCCCACATTTTTCCTTTTAAAACAATCCTTCTTTTGTCATTCATCCTTTCTGTGCTATGGATGGCTTCAGCATTCCGAAACAGAAATGAAATCTCAGATGATTCCGACAAAAAAAATAAGACAGCAAAAGACAGTATTGAATCGGTCAAAGCATTTATGAAAGTGTATAAAGTGCTGATGAGCCCAAGGTGTATGAACTGCCATCCCGCCGGCGACGCACCACTGCAGGGCGACGATAATCATATACACACCATGAATGTTGTACGCGGACCAGACGGCACCGGAATGTATGCTGCTAAATGTTCTAACTGTCATCAGCCGACAAATGTTCCAGGCTTACATACGCCTCCCGGAAATCCAAAATGGCAATTACCACCTGCGAATATGAAGATGGTTTTTCAGGGAAGAACACCAAGACAGCTTGCGTTGCAAATAATGAATTACAATCAAAATGGTCATAAAAACAAAGAACAGCTCATCGAACATGCGAGGGACACATTAGTGAAGGCTGCCTGGAACATGGGTGAAGGACGAACACCACCTCCCATGGACTACAGTGCTTTTGTTGCTGCATGGGATAACTGGGTGAATAAGGGTGGTTATGCACCTAAGTAAAAAGTTAAACTTAACGCGATGGAACAACAGGAAGATTTAAAATCCTTATCACGCAGAAAATTCTTAAAGAACAGCGGACTAACCGGGGCAGCACTCTTTCTGGGTTTTTATTTACCTGTATCTGCCAGGACAGGTCGTATTATAACAGATGCCGCACTGAATAATTTAGAACCTGAAATAGAAATGAATGCCTGGATACTCATCGATACATCTGGTAAAGTGACGCTTGTAGATCACCGCGCAGAAATGGGACAGGGTTCTTTTCAGTCCGTTCCGCAAATTATTTCAGAAGAGCTCGAAGTTGAATTAGCTAATATCAAAGTGATCTTTGCTGAGGGAAATCAGAAAAAATATGGGAGTCAGATAACCGGCGGCAGTTCAACCATACGCGGTTCTTATAAAAATTTACTGACACTTGGCGCATCTGCCCGTGAAATGCTGATTCAGGCTGCTGCTGCCAAATGGAATGTTCCGGTTTCAGAATGTTATGCAAAGAATGGTCGTGTTTATCATAAACCCACGGACCGCAGTTTTCATTACGGCGAACTTGTATTGGATGCATCCAAACTGGAAGCACCTAAAAACGTGAAACTGAAACCGCGATCTGAATATACTTTAATTGGCAAGCCGCTGCATCGCCGTGACACTCCTTTAAAAACCAATGGCAGCGCCATCTTTGGACTGGACAAAAGAATTCCAGGGTTGGTTTTTGCAGTCGTGGAAAGGAACCCGCGTATGCGCGGTACACTGAAATCTTTTGATGATTCCGCCGCATTGAAAATACCTGGTGTAAAAAAAGTATTGAAAATCAGGATGGCTGTTTTCGGGACTCATCGTGAAGGCGTTGCTGTGATTGCAGACTCCACATGGACAGCCATGAAGGGGAGGAAAGCATTGAAAGTAGAATGGGACGACAGCGGCTTCACGCACATGGATACTGCAGATATTTACAGGCAACAGGAAGAAGCACTGAAAAAAAATGAAGGTCTTTCATTAAAGAAGCAGGGTGATCCCGATAGCATATTACACAATGCCAATAACAAGATTGATGTCATGTACCAGACACCCTATCAGGCTCATGCCTGCATGGAACCCCTGAATTGTATTGCCCATTACCAGGAAAAGAAACTGGAGATCTGGGGACCTATACAGGCTCCCGACTGGGTGCAATCATTTTTGAGCAAGGAAATGAATTTACCTGTTGAAAACGTGGTCGTGAATATGACTTTCCTCGGTGGTGGTTTTGGAAGAAAAGCATTTCTGGATTATCCACATGAAGCCACTTTAATCTCAAAGGAAATCGGTCTGCCGGTACAGGTTACCTGGTCACGCGAAGACGATATGACCCAGGGACCTTATCGCCCTGGCATCACATACCATTGTGAAGGCGCCGTTGCGAATGGAGAAATCAGTGCTTTCAAATTTAGAATGGCCGGACAAAATATAGATCACTGGCAGGGAACTGGCCGGGGCAAACCAAATTCCAGCACAACCGAAGGATTTCTGGCACCATACTATGAGAGTATCAAAAACCTCAGCATTGCTGATGTGCCTTTTGAAACACCGATACCCATCATGTGGTGGCGTTCGGTATACGCTTCCACTAATGGATTCGCATACGAGAGTTTTATGGACGAACTGGCCATCGCAGCCGGTAAGGATCCTCTTGATTTCAGAAGGTCTTACCTGAAAGATGAACGCGTACAGAAACAGATTGATAAAATGGAAGAAATTTCCGGGTGGAAAAACAGGAAAAAGAATGAAGGATATGGTGTGGCGATTACAGAATGTTTCAGCACAACTGTTGGTCAGGTTGTAAAAGTTTCAAGGGATGCTGCCGGCAAAATAAAAATTGACCAGGTATGGGCCGTGATCGATTGCGGATGGTATGTAAATCCTGATATTATCAGGGCACAGGTAGAAGGTAGTATAGTGATGGCGCTTGGAGCAGCCACGATTCACGAAATCACTTTTAAAGACGGCCTGGTTCAGCAAAAAAATTTCTACGATTACAACATGCCCCGGATTACCAATGCCCCACCGGTAGAATTGTATATTATGGAAAATGATGAAGCAGCAGGGGGTGTTGGTGAACCCGGTCTGCCACCTTTTTCCCCTGCACTCACGAATGCTATTTTTGATTTAACAGGAAAAAGAATCAGGAAGCTGCCATTTGATTTAACCGCGATTTGAAGATCATGAAAGAACTGAATGAAATCGTAAAAGCATATGATAAAGCGATTTTGCAAAATAAGCAAACAGCCTTGGTTACCGTTGTTAAAGTAGATGGTTCATCTTATCGAAGGCCCGGCGCACGTATGCTGGTTACCGATGATGGTAAAATAACCGGTGCTATCAGTGGCGGTTGCCTGGAAGGTGATGCACTGCAAAAAGCACTGTTCGCCATGGCTACAGGAGAAAATAAAATGATCAGCTACGATTCTACCGGCGAAGATGATATTCAATACGGACTCCACCTGGGATGCAATGGTGTTGTACATATTTTGTTTGAACCAATAAAAAAAGACGACCCGCAAAATCCCGTTGAATTATTGCGGCTCATTTTACATGCCGGAGAAAGTATCATTCTGGTTACTCTTTTTTCAATGAAAAAAATACAACCGGGAACAAGACTACTGTATTTAAAAAATACCGTGCATAGTAGTTTGCCCGGACATCTGCAGGGTTTAATGAATGAAGCGGTCCAAAATGCATATGCAGAAAAACAATCTTCTTTCCAGGATGTGGTGATAGAGCAGACGAACTGCACAGCTTTTATAGAATATATCGAACCCCCTGTCTCTCTGGTGATCGCCGGTGCAGGCAATGACATTCAGCCACTCGTTGAAATGGCTGTGATGCTGGGATGGTTAGTAACTGTTGTGGATGGGAGGGCTCAATATGCACTGCCTGAACGTTTCCCTGGTGCTTCAAAAGTAATGTACAGCAAACCTGCTGATATTCTTTCAAGAATTAAGACAGACTGCGGGACAGTTTTTTTACTCATGAGTCATAATTACAATTATGATCTGGGCTTTCTTTCACAAATCGCAAAAAAGGAATTCGGATATATCGGACTTCTGGGACCTGCACAGAAACGCGACCGGATACTATCCGACCTGCAGGATCAGGGGGTTCGGTTAAGTGAAGAACAGCTTTCAAAAATATACGGGCCGACGGGTTTGGATATTGGTGCGGAAAATTCAACAGAAATTGCGCTTTCGATCATTGCGGAAGTAAAAGCATTTTTATCCGGACGAACCGGATCATCGCTGAAACTAAAAAAAGAATCCATCCATAGCCGGGCGATCAATCATCTGCATCATGAGTAAAACCGGAATCATCATACTGGCAGCCGGAAATTCATCCAGAATGGGAGAACCCAAACAGTTGATGATGTATAATAACAAAACTTTTTTGCAGCATATCATCGCCGAATCAAAAAATGCTCTTCTTGATCCGGTAATCTGTGTTACCGGATATGAATCCGACCTCATATCAGAAAGCATTTCAGGAATGGAAGTCTCCATCGTTTATAACGAATACTGGTCCGAGGGTATGGGATCGGGAATTTCTGCCGGTATCAAACAACTTTTGCTTTCGGATGTTGATTCGGTTATCCTGACCGTGAGCGATCAGCCCTATGTTACGTCTGATCTGTTCGGAACGATGCTGAAGATGAAAGTCCGATCAGGTAAAAGGATCGTTGCCTGTTCATATGCCGGCACCCTGGGTACACCTGTATTATTCAGTAAGGAATATTTTAATCAGTTGAAATCACTGAGTGGAAACCAGGGGGCAAAAAACATCGTGAAATTAAATCTTCCCGATGTTTGTTCCGTCGAATTCGAAAAAGGGGAAATAGATATTGATACGAAAGAGGATTATAAAAATCTGATTTCAGAAAATGATACTTTATGATTCAGGATGCGTTTGGCCGCGTGCACAATTACCTTCGCATATCCCTCACGGATAATTGTAACCTTCGGTGTTTTTATTGTATGCCGGAAGAAGAATATGATTTCGCACCCGCTGCCCGTTTGATGCAAACAGAAGAAGTGGAAAAACTGGCCAGGTTGTTTGTGATAGAAGGCGTTACGAAAATCAGGCTGACCGGTGGTGAACCGCTGGTGAGAAAGGATGCTGCAAAAATCATTGAGTCGCTGAGTGAATTGCCGGTTGATCTTGTGATGACCACCAACGCGACACGCATTCATGAGTTCATCACAGTATTAAAAAATTCCAGAATAAGGACCATCAATATCAGCCTCGATACGCTTCAGCCTGATAAATTTTTACTTATTACCCGCCGCGATCTCTTTCACCTGGTACGCAGCAATATTGAACTTTTATTGCATCATGGATTCAAAGTAAAAATAAATGTCGTGGTGATGAAGGGATTTAATGAAAACGAAATCAACGATTTTATACGGTGGACTGCCCACATTCCGATCCAGGTTCGTTTTATTGAATTTATGCCCTTTAGCGGAAACAGATGGGAAGGCAATAAAGTATTTTCAATGAATGATATGTTTTCAGAAATTGGCAGTCAATTTGAATTCCTTCCGGTAGAAAATGAATTGCACGATACAGCAAAAAATTTTATGATACCGGGTCATGTTGGCTCTTTCGCGATCATCAGTACCATGAGTGCTCCGTTCTGCAGCACCTGTAATCGTTTGCGGCTTACGGCAGACGGTAAACTAAAAAACTGTCTTTTTTCCACGGGTGAAACGGATCTGCTGACGCCCCTCAGAAATCAGGAGGATGTAACAGCACTCATACATGCATCCATCCGTTCAAAAGCAAAACAACTGGGCGGCCAGTTTTCAGGAACATTTGATATGCTGGACGCTGCATCCATTCATAACCGCCCTATGATCACCATCGGAGGATAAATAATTATATGAAATATTTCCTTTTCTTTTGTTTTGGATTCTTATTCCTGCAGGGATCGGAAGCACAAAAAACCAGCGAAAGTATTACCGTATCAGGGGAAGTGCAGAAAGAGGAAACCATTGACATTGCCAAACTGTCTGGCTACACAGTCGTGCATCTGGATAGTCTTCGCATTTATGCACATGACATGCAACCGAAGGGTTTGATGAAAAA
>DATHNR010000059.1:0-4091 GCA_035485835.1 Puia sp. | reverse complement strand
CCAAGATCGGATGCCAATTATATTCTGATTGCAGAGATCATTCTCATGACGCTTTTTCTTTTCTTCGACGCTTCGGACAGTTTATTGCAACAAAGAAATAACGGACATTATGTATTTCCACGAACCGGAGATTTCCTGGTTTCCCACTGGCTTCATCCTCTGCTAAACGGATTATCAAATATTCAGCTTCACCGTCTTGAAAAAGGTTGCTGGTGGTTTCATATCGTGGGTATTTTCGCTTTTCTTAATTACCTGCCCTACTCCAAACACCTGCATATACTGCTGGCTTTTCCGAATGCTTATTATGCACGCCTTTGGCCTGAAGGTAAAATGCGCAACATGAAATCTGTACAACAGGAAGTACTCTATGCCATGCAACCCGAACTCGCGCCTGCTGAAGCCGCCCCTCCCGCAAAATTCGGCGCTAAAGATATTACTGACCTAAGCTGGCGGAATCTGCTTGATGCATATGCCTGTACCGAATGTGGCCGCTGCACTGCTGCATGTCCTGCGAATATTACAGGCAAAACACTTTCTCCGCGTAAGATCATGATGGATACCCGTGACCGTGTGGAAGAAGTGGGAAAAAATATTCGTGCACACGGGTCATTCCAGGATGATGGAAAACAATTACTCAGGAATTATATTTTCGTCGAAGAGTTAAGGGCATGTACGAGCTGTAATGCCTGTGTAGAAGAATGCCCTGTAAGTATCAGTCCTTTGGAAATTATACTGGAACTCCGCAGGGCTCTCGTCATGGAGGATTCAGATGCACCACCTGAATGGAATGCAATGTTCAGCAATATTGAAAATAATTTCGCACCCTGGAAGTTTAGCCCGGAAGAACGGGATGCCTGGAAAAATGGTTAAGCATGGGGCAGGCGAAATATTTGAATCATCGCTGCTGCAATAAAAATAATTCCCATTATTTTATTGAGTGTCTGATTGCTGTTTTTGCAGGAAAACCCGGCGAACGGCTTTTTGAAGATCCATAAATGACGTTATCTAAAAATAATATTTTTTTATTTACCTGGCGAGTACTTTTATATCAACCGTAAGCTCATTTGAAAGCGTACTTCCACCGCCGACACCGAAGTCGCGCCGGTTCATTTTAAAACTACCTGTAAATAAATATCCATCAGCGTTTTTTACTGCTGTGAAGGGCAGTTGAATATCTTTGGTTTTATTTTTAATGGTCAGCTTGCCAGAGGCTGTAAAATCTCCTTTATTACCAGCTGCCTGGATCTTACCAGATACGAAGGAAATCAGCGGATAGTTTTTCACATCAAAATAGTCTTCTTCCCGAAGGTGTTCGTCCCGTGTATTATTATCTGTGTTAACAGATACAGATTTAATGGTCACCCTAAAATAGGAACTAGAAAGGCTGTCGGGATTAAAACGGATATCTCCCTGCGGCGCTTCAAGGCTTCCTGTTACTTTAAAGCCAAAATTGTGAATGGTAAAAATTATGGTGGATTCTTTGGCAACCGGATGAATTTGTCCGAAAGAGGATTGTATCATCATCACAGAATATACGATGAGGCTTATTTTCAATATTGAATATCTTCTGAAGAAAGTTACTTGCATAATCTTATTTTGTTTTCAGCTTACTCCCGGGTTGTTTTTTATATACGAATATGAGTATGGCACAACAAACAAAAGTTGCTACGGCATAAATAAATAACAGAGTTTGACAGATTCCGGATGTGCTGTGAATTTAAAATTTAATGTCTGAAATAGAATGATCGCCGGAACCAGGCGAAGAATCCAGATAGCGATCAGGCGAATATTCATATGAGTGGTTATTTTTCATTGCCGCTTAATTGACAGAGAGGCGTTTTTGTAAGTTTTTAACATTCAGATAGCAGATCTGCTGGCGGTTATAAGAAAGTATTCCTTCTGCTTCCAATTCATTGATCATGGTAGTAACCGTTTGCCGGCTTGATCCGATCAGGTTAGCGATGTCTTCGTGTTTCAAATAATTCGGAATACAAAAACCTTCAGGCTTTGTTTCGCCTAATTTGTTTTCTACCAGTTGCCAGAAAAAATGCGCTAACCTGGTTTTTACATCCTTATTCAGAAGGTTAAGCAAGCGATTTTCGATGGTCCTTAATTTGGCGCCGACCTGTTTGCTATAGCTAAGGGCGAGGTCTGGTCGTTTCTTGAGTAATTTTTCAAAGTCTTCAATATAAAACGCGCAAAGGCTGACATCCTGTTTATAAGCCTGGGCAAATTCTCCATGCAGATTACTTCTTTCGAGGGTAAATTGTCCGAATATTTCGCCTTTCTGTATTATCTCACTTATTCTTTCATTCCCTTCTGCATCTATATGTCCGATACGGATATAACCTTCTTTTACGAAATAGATTTTATTATGATTGTAGGCTTCAAAATAAATGTATTCTCCCTTGGGCACTTCAATTGAATGGTGCTCAATTTTGAGATCTTTATATTCTTCATCGCTCAGATGACACCAGAGATCATAATTACGGATTAAAAGCATCTTATCATCAGTAGGCATAATAGTGATTATACATTAAAATTACCAAATCAGCCCTTATCCCGGCCCGCCAAATTTGCATTAGATTTACATGTATAATAATTTAATTATGAATATACCTGTTATGAGCGACCTCAATAGCCTGGGAGAATCTCCCGAGATTCTGTTCTGGGTTGGTTGTTCAGGCAGTTATGATCAGCGGGCTCAAAAAATAACCCGCGCATTTGCGAACATTCTAACTAAAATCGGTATTCGCTTCGCGATTCTCGGAAAGGAAGAATCATGTACAGGCGATCCGGCCAGGCGCGCGGGCAATGAATTTATGTTCCAGATGATGGCATACCAGAATATTGAGGTATTAAATAAATACAAAATCAGTAAGATTGTAACCGCCTGCCCGCATTGTTTCAATATTCTAAAAAATGAGTACCCTGTATTGGGAGGTAATTATGAAGTCATACATCATACGGTATTTCTTCAGCAATTACTGGATAATGGAAATATCAGGTTGAAAGAAGGAGGAACTTATAAGGGGAAAAAAATAACTTACCATGACAGCTGTTATCTGGGAAGGGCCAATGGCATTTATGAAGCTCCCAGGAAAGTATTGGAAGCACTGGATGCCGAGCTGGTGGAAATGAAGCGCTGCAAAAGCAAGGGACTTTGCTGCGGTGCCGGAGGCGCCCAGATGTTTAAAGAAGAAGAAAAAGGAACCACCCGTATTAATTTCGAAAGAACTCAAGAGGCACTGGATACAGGTGTATCGCTGATCGCTTCCGCCTGTCCTTTCTGTAATACCATGCTGACAGACGGAGTAAAACACGAAGAGAAAGAGGATCTGGTTAAAGTGATGGATATTGCGGAATTGATTGAGTCGGAACTATTAACTCATGTGTGAGAGTGTGAGAGTATGGGACTTACAACTTACAAACATCGTATCCTCACACTCTCACACTCTCACACTCTCACACTGGAATTGCGAAGCAATTCCCCCCCTTCCTTACCCACATTAAATAACAAATCAAGTACAGAGAGATTGGGCAAAAAGCCGGTTCTTTCTTCAAAAACCTGCCGGTATTTTACGGGATTCCACTGACTATAATTTTTAGGAAGTATAATATTTCGCCGGTCTTCAAATCCCATGACCCCGAATGGAATTGCATTTTCTGTAAACCTGATTTCTGCAGGCCAATCCAGTTTTTCTTTTATCCAGTTCAAACAATGAAGATTCCAATCCACCAAAAGTTTGAAAGGCTTCTGGTAAATCGCCAATAACTCATGTTGATAATATTCAAAAAACGGAGAACGGTTATAGGCCGATTGGATTGATTTAAAATGACGGGATTGCCAATTTTCCTTCTCTGAAATCAATACTGCATTCATTGGAAGATTCTGATTCCTTCCATCCTGCAATGGAACCGATAAAGAGATCGTCCCCTGCGCTCCCGCAATAATACAGCGATTACGAAAACTCATTTTTCGATAGGTTTCATATATATCTAAATAAACATATGTTTCCGTAAACAAAGTGGTCAGGAAGCTAACCGGTGGAAAATATTGTAATTCAGATACTATCATAAATCATTCAATA
>DATHNR010000058.1:0-2972 GCA_035485835.1 Puia sp. | reverse complement strand
GTTTTTGTGCCTGGACGAAATTTAAAGTAAAGCAAAATGAAACAAACAGAATAAAGGATTTTTTACCTGATGGTATGGCAAGTATTCGCATGTTCAAACTTTTATTTAAAAATGAAGGTAACAAAAAACCATCATTGCTCGATGGTCACATCATGCGCATATTGCTTCCGGAGAGAATCTTTTATTTGGATGGTATCTTTTGCAAGTGCAGGAAATTGAAAATAAACTTTAAAGAAAGTTGAATCCTTCTGGTATAAATGAGCTTTCAGATCGAAGCCTACCAGTTGTTTGTAACGCTTGAGAGCGTGGGTTTTATTGTAGGTAGAGAGTATGATGAATTTATAAGTTGACGGTTGCTCCCGCACGTGCGGGATTGACGGATGTATGGAATCTTTTGTCAAATTTTTTGCTGAATCACGACGCGCTGCCGAATCGGCCGCTAAAGAATCACTTGCAGATGACAGCTGTGTTTGAGCAGCTGAAGCCGTATCCGGATTATTCCCCGACGCTCCGGAATTATTTTTCTTGTACATCATCCATCCACCCAATCCAACGATTACCAGCGCAGCTAAAAGTGCAACCACTTTCAACATATTTCTGTTTTGAATGGACGGAGGTGTATTTAATTGTTTTTTCTCTGAAGGATACAGCTTTTTCTTTCCGTGCTCCGGACCGGGTGTATTTTCTTTTATGACAGTGTATTCTCCCGGTGTAAAATCAAACTTGCCCGTTTTGTTTTTAGTGATGGTCCCGATTCCTTCGAGGTGAAATGGTTTTCCTATATTCAGCATTTCAGTTCCGAGATTGAGATAGGAATCCAGGTCTGAAATGGCGAGGGGTTTTATCTTACCCGTGTTTTCACAAATAAAACTAATAAGCTCTTTGTCGGCTGCTGCTATATTTGCATTTTGGAACTGAACGGCGTTTGGCATGGAAAGCAGCGTGCGATCATTTTCTTCCGGAAGTACTACAGACTTATCCAGCGTAAAGATGCCAAGACCAGGAAGGGCCATCTTTCGGTTCTTATAAAGATATTCTACCAGTAAGAGTGGGATCTTCAGAGCCAATGGATTTACTTTTAAAAGTAATTAACGAACGCAAATACGGTTAAATAATTATCTGAAAATTAAAATAAAATATTGAAAACTAACCATATACCTGAGGAAACCTCAATTTTTGTTCCATATTTCTTCTGTGAATCGCCGTTTAAACCAGTACTGTATGCTGACTGAGGATGAAGAAGCCTTTATTGTTTACTGGAAAACCAACCGTGATAAACAAAGAAAAACCTTCCGGCAATTTCTGTTGGGAATTCCGCTGGCTCTCTTATTTGTAATACCAATTGCGCTTAATTTCTTCTCAGGATGGTACAAAAGGGCAAAAATGATAAGCAATACAAGTGATTTCAATCCGGGTGTTCTCCTCCTGGCTCTTGTTCTGATCGTTGTTTTCATAGCCATTTTCTCCAGAAAATTCAAATGGGATCAGTACGAACAACGCTATATAGAGCTTCTTGCCAAAAAAAAAAGACTGGAGGAAGGCAAAAAAAAATGACCGGTGCAGCATTTTATCTTTCAGTGATGTCTATATGTTCGAGGCCGATATTTTTATTCCAAGTGCCGTAACCATACACTACCTGCTAAACCGACCCTGGACACCCGTTCAGGGTTTTTTTATTGTAATTTTGCCCAAATACATTGCTTGCCTTACGAACCCATTTCAGTTTTTGACATTTTCAAGATTGGTGTAGGTCCTTCAAGCTCACATACTTTAGGTCCCTGGCGCGCAGGGCAGGCTTTTATTAAATCGCTGGAAGAGAAAGCCCTTTTATCAGATTTAACTCATCTACAGGTTCTCCTTTATGGATCCCTGGCAAAAACAGGAAAGGGTCATGGAACCGATATTGCCATCCAGCTGGGGCTGGCAGGCTATGATCCGGTGGAAATAGATACTTCTGTCATTCCATCAGTTATTGAATCGATCCGTGAGAAAAAATCCCTTGGACCGGCACTTCCTATGCGGTTTGATCCTTCTGAAGATATCGTATTTCTGATGAACGAATCCCTTCCTCATCATCCCAATGCTCTCAGCTTTCTTGCAGATTTTAACAGAAATAGTTCAATCGCCGAGACTTATTATTCCATAGGAGGTGGTTTTATTGAAAAAGAAGCCGGTTCCCTTACTGAAAAGGAAATGGTTCAACTGCCCTTCCCCATCGATACTGCAGAAAACCTGCTGCACTGGTGCAGGAAAACAGGATTCTCCATACATGAAGTAGTTCTGGAAAACGAACTGGCATGGCGTGAGGAAACTGAAATAAAAAAACAATTGGGCAGGATTTGGAAAGTAATGAGGGATTGTATGTACAAGGGCTGCCATACCGATGGTGTTTTACCGGGAGGACTTCAGGTGAACAGGCGGGCTGCAGCACTGAATAAGAAACTACTCAAAGGCAGAATATACAGAGATTATTCAGGTTGGGTAAGCGCAATAAAAGAGGGTGGAAAAGATTTTCAATATATACTTGACTGGGTCAGTTGCTTTGCACTGGCGGTAAATGAAGAAAATGCTTCATTTGGGAAAGTAGTCACCGCTCCTACCAACGGTGCCGCAGGTGTTATTCCAGCCGTACTCCAATATTTTATTTGTTTTACGGATGAATTCAAGGAAGAAAAAATTATTTCCTTTTTATTAACGGCTTCTGAGATCGGAAGCATATTTAAAAAGGGAGCTACACTTTCTGCCGCCATGGGAGGCTGCCAGGCAGAAATCGGCGTTTCCTCAGCTATGGCGGCTGCTGCTTTAACAGAAAGCATGGGTGGAACCCAACGGCAGGCCCTGATGGCTGCCGAGATCGCTATGGAGCATCACCTGGGTTTAACCTGTGATCCCATCGGAGGATTGGTTCAGGTACCCTGTATAGAACGAAATACGATGGGAGCCATAAAAGCAATAACTGCCTCACAGCTTGC
>DATHNR010000057.1:0-3237 GCA_035485835.1 Puia sp. | reverse complement strand
GATACCGGTTCCTTTCGTTTCAACTCTGCATCATCATCCGTACACCGTATGGTGGCAGTTTTAAAAGATACTGGTTTTGATCATACCAAGGTATATGAAAACCTCTTTGATAATTTTCTGGAAAACCGGTTAAGATTCATAGGACATGCATTGTTGAACAGAATGGAAGTATTTTATGAATATAATACTGCGTTAATCAGTATACCCTGGAAAGATCTGGTTAAATACCAGATCAGGACCGGTGACACAGAAGGTCTCGTAAATTATCCGCTTAGCATTCAGGGAATTAAATTTGCTGCACTCATCATTGACCGTGACGAAGAAATCAAATGTTCTTTCAGAAGCAAGGGTGATTTTGACGTGAATCTTTTTGCAAGAAATTATTTTGAAGGAGGTGGACACCGGAATGCTGCCGGCGGACGGAGTCACGAAACCCTTGAGCAAACAACACAACGCTTCCGCGCTTCACTTTTAGAAAACGCTTTACAATTACAATAAATCTGAAATGAAAAAAATCAATTCTTTTCTTTTTGCCTTACTTGGAATTCTGTTACTGGTTTCCTGTGATAACAAAGGATTAAAAAAAACAAAATCCGGATTATTATATAAAATCATTTCAGATGAAAAAAATCCTGTAGTTAAAAATGGCCAGTTTATCAAACTCACTTTCAGCCAGAAAATCAGGGACACTGTTCTTTTTACATCTGACAGCAGCCTGCCGGCTTATGTAAGGATAGATAGTGTTCCATCGAGTGCATATAGTCCCGTTGAAGTATTTAATTTGCTGAGAAAAGGGGATAGCGCCGTTATCATTCAACTGGCCGACAGCATTCAGAGAAAGTCGCAACAACCGTTGCCTCCGTTCATCCATAAAAAAGATAAAATTATTCTTACACTCCGTGTCATAGATGTTTTTGACAATGAAACAGCCGTTCAAAAAGACAGGGAGGGCCTGCTGGGTGAATTCCATAACAGACAAATTAAAGTATTGGAAAATTACCTGCAGCAACATAATATACAGGCAACTAAAGCCGGTGATGGTGTTTTTGTTGAAATTAAAAATCCGGGAAATGGACCGGCTGTAGATTCCGGTAAAATGGTATCTGTTATTTATACAGGGAAATTATTTCCTTCCGGAAAAGTATTTGAAACCAATGATAAAGAAGATGGGAAGCCAATCCAATTTGTAATAGGGCAAAGAAAAATTATTCAGGGATGGGATGAAGGACTTCGTCTTTTGAAGAAAGGCGGAACGGCTACCTTATATATTCCGGCATTTCTTGCATATGACCAGCAGCCATCAGGTCCAAGCAGAAAACCAAATGAAAATCTCATTTTTGATGTTAAGGTTACGGATGTGACTGATGCACCTGCAGAATCAGCCAATCCAATGCGATCCATGATGCCTAACATGAGGCCAAATATTCGTCCTCAGCAACCGGCACCCGCCCATAAATAATTTCTATTCGGGGACGTCCTGTGCGCCTGCATAGGACGTCCATAACCGGATTGTTTCAACTGCCTCCTTCACATCGTGCACTCTTAATATTTGAGCGCCTTGTTCTAAAGCGAGCGTATGCATAACCGTTGTTCCGTTTAAGGATTCTTCAGGTTTTATATTCAGCGTTTTGTATATGGTTGACTTTCTTGATAACCCAACCATTACGGGCAATCCAAGCATGCCAAGCATCTTAAGATGCTTAAGCAACAGAAAATTCTGCCCGATCGTTTTTGCAAAACCAAATCCCGGATCTATAATCAGATCTTTAATCCCAAGACGGATACATTCTTCTTTACGACTGATGAAATAATCCAGCAATTCCGCAATAATATCATCATAATGGGTATATAAATGCATATTCCCGGGGTTACCGCGCATATGCATACAGATATATGGTGTTTGGAATGCTGCCGCCAGTTCCGCCAAACCTTCATTTTCTCCTGCACCGATATCATTTATAATGGAAGCACCTGCGAGCAAAGCTGCTTCTGCCACTCTATAACGGTAACTATCGACCGAAATAATAGCATCGGGAAATCTTGATGCAAGAAGGCTGATGGCCGGGACTACACGTTTCATTTCTTCATCCTGAGAAATCTTCAGGGCTCCGGGCCGACTGCTTAATCCACCCAGATCAAGAATGACTGCACCTTCTCTTAACATTTTTTCTGCCTGGGCGATTAATATTTCTTCAGAACGTACCCTGCTGCCTGCATAAAATGAATCAGGTGTAATATTCAAAATGCCCATTACGATGGGATTTCTCCAGGTGAGTAACTTACCCTTACAATTCAGTGAATACATATTGAATACGTAAATTTAGACCTTCATTATTAAATATTAGTTTTGGGCATGAAAGATACCCTCCGTCAGTATGAAAATGCTGTTAAGTCCTGCCAGGACATCTTCCTTAAAAAAACGGCCGACTATGGAACATCCTGGCGTGTATTACGCATGATTTCGATACTGGACCAAATATTCATTAAAGCTAAACGCATCCGCACTATTCAGGAGAAAGGCGCCCGACGGGTAGGGGAGGATATCCGCGGAGAATTTCAGGCTATTGTTAATTATGGTGTCATAGGATTGATACAATTGGATTTGAATTCTGAAGAAATAGAAGAATTGGGAGCCGAAAGAACAGCGGTTCTTTATGATGAAAAAATTCAATTCGTAAAAAATATCATGGAAAATAAAAACCATGATTATGGAGAAGCCTGGAGAGAAATGAGCCAGGAGAGTTTTGCCGATTTAATTCTGATGAAACTACAACGCATGCGGCAGATCATCGCCAATGAAGGGAAAACCCTGATTAGTGAAGGCATTGATGCGAATCTGACAGATATCATCAATTATGCAATTTTTGCCCTGATTTTAATTGCAGAAGGCAGGCAGGCAGCATAAAGTTCATACTATGAAAAAAACATTTCTGAATACCGCCCGCCTACTGGTTGGAATTTTATTTATTTTCTCGGGACTTGTCAAAGCCAATGATCCGCTTGGCCTGAGTTATAAAATGCAGGAGTTTTTTGAGGTCTGGAATTTAGCAGCCCTCGATACGTGGACGCTTGGATTTTCTGTCATAATGATAGTATTTGAAATCCTTGCAGGCGTTGCGGTTATTCTTGGATGGAGGATGCGACTCTTTGCATGGTTATTACTTTTACTGATCATTTTTTTTAGTTTTCTTACCGGATACGCCGTTATCTCCGGAAAGATCCGTGAATGCGGCTGCT
>DATHNR010000056.1:0-2248 GCA_035485835.1 Puia sp. | reverse complement strand
AATAATTTTTTGGATTGAAGAAAAATAAACTTTTGCGGTCACCCCACATCAGTTCACCATTTCTTCTCAGATGCAGGTCGACCGCAATGGCATCTGATTCAGGGAAATTTCCAAAATCCTGAATAAAGGGTATTTGCCAGTGTGTAAATCGATTTGATTTTTTATCAAACAGGCTGATCCCCTGCTGGCTTAAAATCCATATACCCTGATGTAGAATTTCAACCAGTCCCCGCACAGTATCACTTGGTAAAGCGGAATTAATCTTTGTAAAATGCTGATACGTTTTATTTTTAACATTATAATTATTTAAGCCGGCTCCTCTCATTACTCCCCAGAAAATTCCTTCTTCATCTACCATCCAGCCACGGCGAACGAATTGAATACTGTTGGTATCAGGTAAATTCCCTTTTAAGTAGTGGATAATTTTTTCTGTGACCGGATTCATCTCGTCAATTTCTCCAGCTTCATGTTCAATCCATAGATTATTGTGATCATCTTTTCTGATCCAGATAATAATATTAGAGGCGAGTGTAGTACTATCGTGCGGATTGTGTTGGAATATCCTGAACTGGTATCCGTCAAAACGAGCCAGTCCGTTACGTGTTCCCATCCAGACAAAAGAAGAATCATCCTGTACGAGTCCTGAAACAAAAGACTGCGGTAGGCCGTCCCTGGTAGATATTTCCCGGACGGATTGTGAGAAAAGAGAAAATGATTGAAAAATAAAGAGGGTCAGGATGAAACCGCGGAACCGGTTACGGGTACCCATTGTTAGTATGTATTCAAAACAAATCTTCATCATTCCGGCAGCAATCAAATATACTTGATTGCAGCCGGAACTAAGATAGAGAAGTCATTGACGGTTGACAGTAAACAGATTGAACCGCACTCCCATACTCCCATACTCCCATACTTGCTCTAGTCGTCTCCCTGATCTTCAGTCAGATCATTGTGATCATCTCCGCCCAGGCTGTAATAATTGTTTTCTTCATCCTCTTCGCCGATCGCTTCGTCTGCATCATCCAGTTCACTTCCCGGCACATCCTCGTCCCCAATCGGGGTAGGGTTTTCTTCAGCCAATGGTAATTTTTTTTCCTTACTGAAAATATCTTCATTTTCGGAATAATGAGGATAGCCTGGAAATTTAGATTCATCTTCATCCTTTGTCTGAGATTTCTTTTTCTTGATCATTTTTTATTTTTTTATAGAAGTGAATCCTGAAAATTATTATTTTATGAATTATATCAATTTGCTTTGAAAGAATTTACTAATCTGCTTACAACAAAGTTCATGAATGTTTTGGAGATCCCATCCGCATAATTTCATAAATCAGGGAAAAAATACCTTAAAAATGCCTTATATCTAAGGGTAGACCCTTAGAGTAAATTTGGTTATTTACTATTGAAATTCTCATTTACATATTCTATCCTGATAGTTGATAAATAACAGTTTCTGAAACCCAAACCCTGGAGCTTCCTGGCTGATATCATGCTTAAATACCGGCTGAGGTTCCATTTAAGGTATTGCATGATTATCCTGACCATTTTTTGTTCCGATGGATATCTGTACGCGCAATTACAAGCCGATTTCTCTACAGACAAATCCCGAGGTTGCTCACCTCTTGCGGTTTCATTTACTAATAAAACGACGGGAGCTTCTTCGAATGCGGTTTACAACTGGGACTTTGGTAATGGGAATAGTTCTTCCTTATTTGAAGGAGGCGCAATTTATACTATGGCGCAGACGTATTCAATTACCTTAGCTGTTACTGATGGATCCATTGCTTCAAGCAAAACTTATCAGATAACAGTTTATAAAAATCCTGTTATTGATTTCTCTGCATCCGTTTCCTCTGGCTGTATATAAAGGGATCGAAATAATATTTCAAATGAAAACGAACCCCCTCACACTTTCATGCGATGAGGGGTTCGAGTTACAAATTATTTCTGTTTAATTACTCCGGGAGGTGTCCAGTTCCCACTCAGGAATTCTTCTGCCGGCCAGTACATTCTGAGCATCAGGTTGAACGGACCTTTAGGCGCAGGCAGCCAGTTATTCTCCTTATCCTTTCCTGGAGATATATTCTGGATATACAAATCCAGAGAGCTGTCTGCATTAAACTTCAAAGGATTACGGTTACCAATCGCGTAACGATTAATAGGATTTTCTATAAAGTATCCTGAATTGTCGTACATCGTAAGAGACCAGAATGCATGTACCGGAGGCGTTTTGTCTTTTTCAAAATGTA
>DATHNR010000055.1:0-8482 GCA_035485835.1 Puia sp. | reverse complement strand
GTTCGCATTTTCCAACTTTTCCGCCTTCATTCAAATCAGTTGGAAAATGAAATCATTATTAATTTCCCTTGGGCTTATGCTATCAGTCCTTCAGGTTTTTTGCCAGATTGCATCCAATAAGGATAGCAGTTTGAATAAACAGTTGATCGATTCCATAAGGATTAAAAATCCTGGTCTTTTCCTTGATCCGGTTGAAATTACTGCGATCCGGGCTGGAGATAAATCACCATTTACAAAAGTCAACCTGGGAGCAGCTCAGATCGCAAAATTAAATAACGGTCAGGACCTTCCTTATATCCTCGACCAGACGCCTTCAGTAGTCGTAAATTCCGATGCAGGTAACGGAATAGGTTATACCGGAATCTCCATCAGGGGCACTGATGCTTCCAGGATCAATATGACCCTGAACGGGATACCTTACAATGATGCAGAGTCCCAATCCATTTATTTTGTCGACCTGCCTGATTTTGCTTCTTCTACCAATAGCATTCAGATTCAGCGGGGTGTGGGTACTTCATCAAATGGCGCAGGCGCCTTTGGTGCAAGTATGAATTTTTCCACCAACGCGTTCCTGCCCAATCCATATGCCGAATTCAATAATAGTTTCGGATCATTCAATTCATGGAAAAATACACTGAAGGCAGGAACCGGACTTATCGACGGTCATTTTACCGTGGATATGCGCCTCTCACGAATTAGCAGTGATGGTTTTATTGACCGCGCCACAAGCGATTTAAAATCTGCTTATTTCTCCGTAGCATATATTTCAAAGAAAACTTCACTGCGCTTTAATATCATCATGGGTTCTGAAAAAACTTACCAGGCATGGAATGGTGTTCCTGCTGCTAAGCTTTCTGGCGACAGTGCTGCACTGGAACAGGAATACCTGGATAATTCCGGCTATCCGGGTGCTTTGTACAATTCACCCGGGGATTCCGCAAATCTTTTTAATTCCAAAAGCAGGACCTATAATTATTTCACGTATTCAAATCAAACCGATAATTATACACAAAATCATTACCAATTATTTTTCAACCAGGAAATTTCCAGTTCACTTCATGCCAACTTAGCCGCATTCCTAACAAGAGGATATGGATATTATGAGGAATATATTTATCAGGGCTTTTATAGTGACTATGGAATTACAGGACCGGTTTACGGAGACGATACAATTTCCAGTACAAACCTCATCAGGCAGAGATGGCTGAGTAATTATTTCTATGGCGGAATTTATTCTCTCCAGTATCAAAAGAAAAACACTGACCTGACAATCGGTGGCGGCTGGACGGAATACGACGGACAGCATTACGGAAATATTATTTGGGCACAGGAAGGCGGCATTCAGCCAGATTATGAATATTATAATAATCCGGCCAAAAAAACAGATTTCAATGTTTATTCAAAATGGCAGCAGCAACTAGGAAAGTGGTTCACCAGTTTTGTTGATCTGCAATACAGACATGTTTACTACAGAATAAATGGCTTTGATAATACCGATGGTGACACGATCATCAATAATTATAATTTCTTCAATCCGAAGGCCGGATTATCTTTCAACAAAGGACCACTGCAGGCTTATTTTTCATTTGCACGGGCCACACACGAACCCAATCATGACGATTATCAAACCGGGCCGAATCAACAACCGGTACCTGAAACCGTCAATGATTTTGAACTCGGACTTAATAAAAAAACGGCGGTTTATAATTGGGGAATAACGGGGTATTATATGTTGTATAAAAACCAGCTCGTACTTACAGGAAAAATAAATGATGTTGGTGAATATACCAGGACCAATACCCCTCGAAGCTGGAGGCTGGGTGTGGAATTGCAGGGCGGAATTAAACCAGTCAGCTGGTTTCAGGCTTCCGGAAATCTGACCCTCAGTCAAAATAAAATTTCAGATTATACTGCTTATGTGGATGATTATGATAACGGTGGTCAGGTAAGCACAACATATAAAAAAACAGATATTGCATTATCCCCAAACATTATTGCGGCTGCAACCATCAGTTTTTATCCGGTTAGTGTGCTGGAAATTAGTCTTCCTGCTAAATTCGTAGGAAGCGAATATCTCGATAATTCAGAAAGTGATCAGAAGAAAATTTCAGATTATTATTTACAACAGGTTCGAATTATTTATACGCCTAAAATCAAATCGACCGGAGAAGTCAATTTTATATTTTATCTGAACAATGTGTTCAATAAAAAATATGAAGCAACAGGATATACTTACGGATACTATTCCGGCGGCGTGCTGGTCAATGAAAACTTTCTGTTCCCGCAGGCTGGAACCAATTTCATTTTCTCTGTTAATATCAAAATTTAGGCGCAATTAATGTGGCGAATATGAAATTGTAGTAAATGAAAAAGGTGGAAATTGAATGGGGAAATGACAATTTGGAAATGTGAGAACTATGCCAACTTATAAGAAATCACCACATTTTCTTCATTATCATTAATAATTCAACTCCCACATTTTTCATTTTCTACAATTCCACATTTAACACATTTAATCAGGCTTTTTGCCAGGCAAGCATTCCTCCCTGAAGATTTTTAGTATGAGTGAAACCCAGCATATCGAGAATCTGGCAGGCCTGTCCACTTCGGTTTCCGCTGCGGCAGTAACAAATAAGCTCCTGATCTTTAAAAGCCTCCAGTTCACTGATATCCATAGCCTGAATTTTACCCAGTGGTATCAGAATGCCTCCAATATTGAATTCATTGTGCTCAGATAATTCCCGCACATCAACAAGATTTATTTTTTCCCCGTTTGAAAGGCGGTCCTTTAATTCAGTAACAGTTATCAATTGCATTTTTTCGGATTTGATCGGTCATTAATTTACTTTCTGAACCGCACTGCTATCTATAATGCGTTGTTTTTTTTGCGCTGAGAGCCAAAGATCAACGATTTGCCCCTGCCGAATATGGTTTACCTGCTTCTCATAATCAAAACGGTCAGGGTTCTGGCGGTATACAAATGCATTCATCGTATCTGCAACATCGGCATCGGGCACCACAGAACCTACAATCAAACCCGCTTCACTGATCGCTGAACGTGCTTCCCTGTAACTGAGGCCAAAAAGATCCGGAACAATGAATTCAAGGCCGACTCCGTTACCAAGTACCAGGGTAATCTCACTTCCCTGCTGGATCTTGGTACCAGGTTTAATGCTTTCCCCCTTGTATTGCTGGTCAAGCACGGAGTTACGTGCAAAATCCGGTTTAAAAAGAGTATCACCAAGCTTAAGGCCATACCGGCGCAGTACCATTTCTGCATTGCGAAAGGTCATGCTAAGCAGGTTAGGCATATCTATTTCCGGTGCCAGGGCGCGGTTAATTGTAAGGTAAACCGTCCGGTTTACTTTGACCAGGTTATCTGCTTCCGGAAATTGTTTGATAACCTGTAATGGCGGTATCGTATCGTTGTAAATCGAATCCTGGATCTGGATTTCAAAACCCTGGGACTCGAGCGTTTTCCTTGCCTCGCCAATAGATAGACCCACCACAGCCGGAATTTTCATTGTCTTCCCATGATGGGTAATGATATCGAGAGAGCCCAGGAAAATAAGAAGAAGCACGACCAGAAATATAAATCCGGCCAGGATATTAACCCATAATGGTTTGCTGGTCAAAAATCGGAACACAGAGTTGGATTTAAATGGAAAGATAATATATCAGGTTCAGGATTTATCAGCCCTTGATAAAGCGTCTTCAATCAACGCTGAATAGAATTGTTTTAGTGTCCAGCCTTTCGCTCTTACCTGTTGCGGAACCACAGATGCGGCTGTTTGTCCGGGCACAGTATTGATTTCAAGCATATAAGGCTCGCCCTTGGCTTCATTATAGATCATATCTATCCGTACAACCCCGTTACAGTTAAAGACCTGGTAAATTTTTCTGGCTGTATACCTCACTTTCTCGGCTATGGCATCATCCAAATCCGCCGGGGTGGTTTCTTCCGAAAAACCTGGTGAATACTTCGCCTCAAAATCAAAAAAATCTTTATTGGTTTTTACTTCAGTAATTGGAAGGACTATTATCTCATCAATCGTTCTAAAAACACCAACAGTGAATTCCCTTCCACTAATGAATTCCTCAACGAGGACTTCATTATCTTCCTTAAATGCTTTCTTAAGGGCAGCATCCAGATCCTCTTGCCTGTTTACTTTGGACATACCAATACTGGAACCTCCATTATTTGGTTTTACAAATACAGGCAATGTGATCCTTCCGGCCAATTCCGCAGCAACTGGATTATCCTGCTTAAATAAATGAATTGAATTGGAAACGCTGATTCCTGCAAAAGCCGCAACAGCAACCGTATAACGTTTATTAAATGTTATTGCCGATGTAGCCGCGTTACAGGTAGTATATGGAAGGTTCATCAGGTCGAAATAACCCTGAAGTTTTCCATCTTCTCCGGGAGTTCCGTGAATGCCGATCAATACGGCATCGAACACAATTTTTTTACCATCTATCTGTAGGGAGAAATCGTTTTTATCTACCTGAATCTTCTTCCCATTTTTTCCGGGATGAAACCATTCAGACGGCGTGATGTCTATGCGGTATACTTCATAAATACTTTTATCAACTTCAGCCTCCATCGTGATGGCGCTCTTATAAGAAACTTCTGCTTCGCTGGAATATCCACCGGTTACGAATGCAATAACCTTTTTCATGTATTGGGTTTAAATACCTGCCCTATCAGAGATGCAGTTTTTCTTTTTTTGCCAGCAATTCTTCTACTGTTTCACGATACATTTCATCGGGCACACAAACATCTACGGGGCAAACGGAAGCGCATTGTGGTTCTTCATGGAAACCCTGGCATTCGGTACATTTATTTGGAACAATATAATAGACATCTGAGGCAATCGGGTTGTTGCGCTGGTTGGCATCTATAACAGTGCCATCCATAAGTTTGAATGGTCCTTTCACGGATGAACCATCTGCAATGGCCCATTCAACTCCGCCTTCATAAATTGCATTATTTGGACATTCGGGTTCACAGGCCCCGCAATTGATACATTCATCTGTTATCTTAATCGCCATAATATTGTTACAGTTTGGAGGTGAATAGATTTAATTTCGCGCCATAAAGATAATCTGAAATATGGATTTGGAGAACCGGATCAGCCTGCTCGTAAAACTAGGGGAATTTATGCAATCCGGAGATGCAAACTGGGAAGCTGCCAAAACAAAAACTTTCCATCATAATCCATGGTTTATCCCTGAATTTATCGAAACGGCCATAAAAAATACCGTATCCCATTACCTGAAACCGGAATTACTTGAAAAATGGATAAAGGATTATCATTTCCCCCCACAAAATAATAATCCAAAAAATGTCGGGATCGTCATGGCCGGAAATATACCGCTGGTCGGCTTTCACGATTTTATGTCCTGTTTTCTGAGCGGTCACCGGCAATGTATCAAACTCTCTTCCAAAGATCCCTGGCTTATTCCGGCAATAATAGAATTTCTTACAAAAAATAATCCTGCGCTTGCAGAAGAAATTCAGATTACGACAATGTTAAAAGGAATGGACGCATACATTGCAACAGGCAGCAATAATTCTGCAAGATATTTCGATTATTATTTTGGAAAATATCCAAGCCTGATCCGCCGAAACAGAACATCGATTGCCCTGCTGGAAGGAGATGAAACAAAGGAAGAACTCGGGAAGCTGGCAGATGATGTGTTTCTTTACTTTGGCCTGGGTTGCCGTAATGTTACCCAGATCCATGTTCCCGAAAATTACGATTTTATTCCCCTCTTACAGGCTTTCAGAAAATACCAGTGGATGGCCGACCACCACAAATACAAAAATAATTATGACTATCGCCTTTCACTGGCTATCATGAATAAGCTTTATTACATGACAAATGAATGTCTGATCCTGCTGGAGAATGAATCTCCCTTCTCGCCTATTTCCGTTTTACATTATGCTTTTTATAAGGACCGGAAAACATGGTTGCCATCCGGTGAATCTGAAAACCTTCAGTGTATAGTAGGCCGGAAATACCTTCCTTTCGGGAAAAGTCAGGAACCCGGGCTTTCGGATTATGCCGACGGGGCGGATACCTTGAAATTTTTGCAGTCATTCTGAATCTATGTCAGCCATTGCATGCTAAAATTTCTTTTGTAAATTTGGGTAAGTGCCATCTACGAAGGTCTTAGTAAATTATTTGTTAAACTGAACAGGTGGTAATAACGGAAGATCTTTCCAAACGTTACTTTGAAGTACAGAGTATGAACGATCAGGCATGCCATTTGACAAAGTGTAATTCCTGATTACCTAAAAAAAATAAAAATAATGAAATTGAAACAAGTTGCCGGCATTGTGTTTATCAGTGCAGCTACAACCCTGACCAGTTTGTGGGGTTACAAACATTTTAATCCAAGTGGAAACACCTATGTATATACCCAGGATTCCACGAAGGTTCCGACGAATTACGCCAAGTTTTTTGATGGTACGAAGTCCACCGGTCCGGCTGACTTCGTAGATGCTGCCAGTGCAGCGATTCCTGCTACAGTGCACATTAAAACAAAAACTGTACGCACGGTAAGTAATAACCTTCCGAGAAAAAACCCTTTCTCAGATCTTTTTGGAATTGATCCCAACGACTTTTTTGGAGATCGTTCCAGGTCAATGCCTGAAATGGGTTCCGGATCAGGAGTTATTATCAGTGAGGATGGTTATATCGTAACTAATAACCATGTAGTGGATGGTGCTGATGAAGTGACCGTAACATTGAGCAACAGGAAATCTTTTAAAGCTAAAGTGGTTGCAACAGATCCCAGTACCGATCTGGCTGTAGTAAAAGTGGAAGCTAAAGGTTTGCCTTTTCTTCTTTATGGAAATTCTGATGAAGTAAAAGTCGGACAATGGGTTCTTGCAATCGGATATCCGTTATCACTGGAAACAACTGTTACAGCAGGTATCGTAAGTGCGAAAGGAAGATCCATAGATATCAACAGCCGCCAAAGTGTTGCGCCCGTTGAATCTTTTATTCAGACTGACGCTGCAGTAAATCCCGGAAACAGCGGTGGGCCGCTGATCAATCCTCAGGGACAACTGATTGGAATTAATTCAGCCATTGCATCTCCCACAGGATCTTATGCAGGTTACTCGTTCACTATTCCGGTGAATATCGTAAAGAAAGTAGTTACCGATCTTGTCAAATATGGCACAACACAAAGAGCTTACCTGGGTATAGAATACGCCCGTGATAATCTTAGCGATGACCAGAAAAAAGAACATGGTATCAAGGAAGACGCCGAAGGAGTATATATTATGAATGTTCGTGAAAAAGGTGCTGCTGCAAAAGCAGGACTTAAGGAAGGAGATCTGATTACGAAACTGAATGGTATTCCTGTAAGTACTGGTTCCGAACTCGTTGGCCAGATTGCAATTTACCGTCCGGGTGATAAAATTAAAATCGCTTATAAAAGAAATGGCGCCGAATCTGAAGTTCTTGTAACACTAATGAACAACAGCGGAAACATGGACCTGGTAAAGAATTCTGCATTCGAAAAACTGGGAGCTGAACTTCAGCCTCTGCAGAAATCAGATGCAGCCAAACTGAATGTAAAAGGTGGTATCGTAGTCACATCCATCAGCGATAAAGGTTTGTTTAGTAAAACGAGAATGGAAGAAGGGTTTGTAATTCTGAAAGTAAATGGTCAGGAAGTGAGTTCAGTAGATGAATTCCGTAAGATCGTTGAACAGGCAGGAAATGGATCATTGAAACTGGAAGGTGTTTATCCGGGTTATGATGGATCATTTACTTATCCTTTAAAATTGAATGACGAGTAATTCAGGCTTAAAGCGTAAGGCTTAAGGCGTAAAGCAATTAAAAAATGCGTTCCACTAAAATGGAACGCATTTTCATTTTGAATAAACCCTGTATTCCCATGCATTCAACAATAGCGGCTGACCTGAAATAAAATCCGGGCTTTCTGAATCGAACACATCTTTATATGACCCAGCCAGTGTATGACCGGTAATAATGACAGACTGCGTTTCAGCTGAAAGATTTAAGATGACCAATACTTCATCTCTTTCAAAACGGCGGATAAAACTCAAAACATTATCGGCCCTTGTGTTGGAAAGAATCAATGCGGATCTTTTAGGATCACCGCTCTTTAATGCGGGATTGTTTTTACGAAGCTGTAATAAGGTTTTATAGAATTCAGAAAGCAAAATATTTCTGTCCCAGTCAATTTCATCCTTATCAAAAAATAGCAGTCGTTTTAAATTAGGTAATTCCTGTCCGCTATAAATCATAGGTATGCCATCATAAAGACAACAGAAAACAGCAAAGGTCATAGCTGCTTCACCCAGCCTTTCATATTCAGTTCCGCTATGGGAATTCTCATCATGATTCGAAGTAAAGTATGTCCTGATAGCTGCTGCCGGAAATTGATGTTTATAATAATATAAAACCTGGAAAAGCCCTTGCATATCGCTGGTCTT
>DATHNR010000054.1:0-3712 GCA_035485835.1 Puia sp. | reverse complement strand
GATTCCATTTGCGTGAGCCCGCTGATATCGGCCCCTTTGGGAAAACTGGCAGGAACCGGTTTAACAGGTATGGTGTCATTGTTGGGCGGAACAGGGGGGATATTGCTGTCATTCTTTTTACAGCCCATGATAATGAAAACGGCAGCGATGTAAAAAAATCTGATTTGACCAGTTACCTGCATGATTAGAAAACTTTACTTGGAAAGATTATCAGTTTGATTTTTCAAGTGGTTTTTTCTTTCGGAAGATTCCCGAAAGATCGGTATGGGTTCCAACACAATTTTTTTTTGAAGAGCAATCGCCAGGTCTTTTTTTTCAACCAGCTCCAGCAATAGTTTAAAAGCTTCTTTACCCATCAATACAGTTTGCTGATCGATTGTAGAAAGAGAAGGTGTGGTATGTTCTCCAAATAATTCATTGGCAAATCCAATGATGCCAAATTCTTCGGGAATCCTCAGGCCGTGTTCTTTTATTGATTTCATTAAACCCAAAGCACAAAAATCCTCAACCGCAAAAACAGCATCCGGTCTTTCGGATAGAGAAAGAAAATAATCAGCAGCCTTCTTTCCTGATTCAATTGATATATTCCCCTGGAAAACAAGACTTGGATCAAATGGCATGTTATTTACCTGGAGTGCAGCCATATAACCTTTGAAGCGATCGTTAAATACCTTTACATGCTGAGGTCCTGCAATATGCGCTACCCGATGGTAGTCCTGTTTGATCAGTCTTTCAGTAGCTATAAAAGCTCCCTTATAATCATCAATCACAACAGAGGGTATGCCCATGTTATCGTTGCCGCGGTCGAAAAATACTATCGGGAGACCTCTTTTTGCAACATCCGTTAAATGGCTGTAATCCACCGTTTCCTTTGCGATAGAAACCATTATACCGTCAACACGTGCGGCGAGCAGGGTTTCTATACCCCTTACTTCGTGTTCGTAAGATTCATTTGACTGATAAATCAGGATATTATAGCCATTCACATTAGCGACCGTTTCTATTCCATGAACAACAGACCCAAAAAAATTGATTTCGGCGCTGGGAATGATGACGCCGATCATATGAGTCTTTCCGCTTCTGAGGGAGGAAGCGACTTTATTCCTTTTGTAGTTTAAACGGCTGGCCACCCTGAGAACGGATTCTTTAGTTTCTGCGCTTATTTTCGGGTGATTCCGCAGGGCCCGGGAAACTGTTGCCGGAGTGATATTCAACTCTCTGGCGATATTTGATAACGTTATTTCATTAGCCATTGGTGCAATCGATTACCATACAATTTTAAACAAAAAATTGGAAACCTCAATTTTAATAAGACTGCTGAAATGAATGAATGGCACCGAAAAGACAAAATTTTGAAAGGGAGAAAACGAATCGAAAACCGGTTAAAAGCAGCATTTGACCTGAATTGACGGTCATATTTCTATTGGTAAAGATTTTTCTTCAAAGCTTCGAATTGAATATAATTCAATAAAGGACCACATTTCAACCGTTAATTTAGATTTACTTAAGATATCTCAAGTTTATTACCGAAATAAAAAAATATTGGACTCAAAATTTGGTGTGATTAATTTATTTTCTAAATATTGTGTAAAATATACATTTTAATAACTTGCTGAAGATTTTCAGGACTTTCTGAAGGGAGGCTGTATTTAAAAATAAATATTTTTTTAGAGCAAAAATATTATTCAATTTCGTGTAATCGATTGCATAGAGTTTTATTTAAAGGATATTATTCTAAACTTTAACAACTGCCATTTTTATGAGAAAGAAACGATTGCCGTGGAGAAGGGTGATTCCTTTGTCCCTATTGCTATTTGTTTATTCATTCAGCTTCGCTCAGTCCAGAACAATCTCTGGAAAAATTACAGACGCTACAGATGGGACAGGAATTCCGGGAGTTTCGATCCAGGTGAAAGGTACTAAGACAGGTGCCACCACAGGAAATGATGGCAGCTTTAGTATGACCGTTCCGGGCTCTGCTACAACTTTGGTCATTTCATCTGTAGGATATACGACCAGAGAAATTCCTGTTGGAAGCGGATCTTTTAATGTTACGCTTGTTAAATCCAGTGCAACTTCACTGAACGATGTGGTTGTTATCGGATATGGTACAGTGAAACAAAAAGACCTTACAGGATCTGTTGCTACAGTTACATCAAAAGATTTTCAGCAGGGGGCTGCTATCACATCTGCAGATGAATTGATCGCTGGAAAACTTGCAGGAGTTTCGGTCACTTCAAATGGTGGACAGCCTGGAGCTGCAGCTACGGTACGTATCAGGGGATTGTCTTCACTCAACGGTAACAACGATCCTTTATATGTTATAGATGGAGTGCCTATGCAGTCACTCAAGAATCCTGACGGTACTTCCACTATTCCGGGAGTTGCAGATCCGCTATCCATGATTAACCCAAATGACATAGAAAGTGAAACTGTACTCAAAGATGCTTCTGCAGCTGCCATTTATGGCTCCAGGGCATCGAGCGGAGTAATCCTGATCACGACAAAAAAGGGAAGATCGGGTGCTCCTAAATTTAATTTTAATACCCAGGTAGGTGCTTCGGTTATCGCTAAGGAAGAATCTGTACTTTCCACCGATCAGTTAAAGGCATATGTAAATGCAAATGGTACACCTGCTCAAATTGCAGAAATGGGAGGTGCAAATACCAACTGGCAGAATGAAATATATCAGACAGGCATAATTTCCAATAGTAACATCAGTATGTCGGGTGGTTTGAATGGTATGAAGGGTATAATGAACAGCTTACCTTATTATGTTTCTTTAGGCTATCTTGATCAGGCAGGCATTTTAAAAACGGATAACCTGCAACGTACGACTGCATCTATAAGGTTAAACCCCAGTTTTTTCGATAATTACCTGAAGATTGATATCAATGCGAATGGTTCACACACCAATACAAGATTTGCAAACCAGGCAGCTATTGGTGCTGCAGTTTCAATGGCGCCCACACAACCCATATATGAAAAAGGAAGCCCATTCGGCGGTTATTTCGAATGGACAGCAAACGGTTCCGATACAATTCCAAATAATAATGCAACAAGAAACCCTGTTGCTCTATTGAACCAATACAACAGTACCAGTATAGCCAACAGACTTTTTGGTAACGTGGAAATAGATTATAAAATTCATTTCCTTCCTGACCTGCATGTAAATCTTAATCTGGGCCTGGATGAATCCAAAGGTCAGGGGAACGTAAATGTTCCTGCAGATGCAGCCCAACAATGGGGAACTACTACTAACCATGGACAAAATTACCAGTATATGGGAACGAACCATAATACTGTTTTGGAATTCAAACTCAATTACCTGAAAGACATTCCGGATATAAAAAGTAATATCAACGCAATAGCAGGATACGGGTATTATAATAATCTTGGAACTACTTATAATTATGCCCAATTCGATTCTAAGGGTGATACCATTCCTGGTACAGCTCCTTTATATCCTACTACCATACAGGAAAATACCATGATCTCCTATTTCGGACGTTTAATATATTCCTACGATGATAAATATATCTTGACTGCTTCTCTTCGTACTGACGGCTCTTCCAGGTTTCCTTCAACCAATCGCTTTGGAGTTTTTCCTGCCGTGGCTGTTGCATGGAAACTAAACGAAGAAAGTTTCATGAAAAACTCAACCACATTTTCCACCTTGAAGGTGCGCGCCAGTTATGGTGTAACCGGTAAT
>DATHNR010000053.1:0-15856 GCA_035485835.1 Puia sp. | reverse complement strand
ATAAGGCTGAACGCGGAACGATAAGTTATTAATTATTAGCTATTTACGTTATTTTTATCCTCCAATTATAAGAACCTGAATCTAAAAATGACTGAATCATCAATACAAATACAGGTCGGACTTGACGAAAATAAAATGCCTGTGGAAATCAGCTGGAGTGCTCCCGATAATTCAGCCGAAAATACCCGGAAAGCCAAGGCATTCCTTCTTTCCATTTGGGATGGCTCAGATAAAGCAGCCCTGCGGATTGACCTATGGACAAAAGACATGATGGTGGATGAAATGGAGGATTTTTTCTATCAGACGCTGATGACTATGGCGGATACCTATCAACGAGCTACCAGGCATGATGACCTGGCAGCCGAAATGAAGAACTTTGCCCGCAATATTTATCAGAAATCAAGAGCAAATCAATTAAAAGAAAATAAATTATAATTTTTACCATGAGCCTAGAACAAAAAGTAATGGCGGATCTGAAAACAGCCATGCTGGCAAAGGACGAAAAAGCACTTCGGTCACTACGCGCCATCAAAGCAGCAATATTACTGGCTAAAACTTCTGAGGGCGCAGGAGGAGATTTGAAAGAAGAGGATGAGGTAAAACTTCTTCAAAAACTACTTAAATCAAGAAAGGATTCTCTGGAAATATATAATGCCCAAAATCGTAAAGACCTGGCCGTAAAGGAGGAAGAAGAGATAACCATTATTGAGAAATTTCTTCCGGCCCAGATGAGCCAGGAGGATCTAAAAACAACCCTCCGGAAAATCATTGCTGATACCGGCGCCAGTTCGCCAGCGGACATGGGAAAAGTAATGGGTGTGGCTACTAAGCAACTCGCTGGAAAGATTGATGGCAAAAGTATCAGTACGGCAGTAAAGGAACTTCTGGCAAATAAATAACATCTTACAACAAACTGTAATATCAATCTTTTTGATTTGCTGAACCTTTTTGAAAAGGCTTTAGAATGGCTTTATAATTCGCTTATATAAGCTTCATAATAGTATTACCTGCTAAATCAATTATTTTGATTTTCCGGTGCCCTGGTTCATTACAGGTAAGTCAACCCTTGTCGGATATTGCGGAGAAAAATAAATTGTCTGTGTCGCTTTTATAAAATCTGATTCTTTTGCTTCGAAAATATTGGGGATAAATTTTTGGGGATTGCGGTCGATCATGGGGAACCAGCTGCTTTGCACTTGTATCATGAGTCTGTGGCCCCTTTTAAACATATGATTTACCTGGTGGAGTCCAATCAGGAACTCCTCCGGTTTACCTGGAATCAGCGCTTCAGGATTGGAGAAGCTCTTCCTGAATTTACCTCGGAAAACTTCCATAGTTACAGGGAGCTGATAGCCGCTCATTTTGAAATTAGCAGAATCCCAATCAGGATAAACATCAATCAACTTTACAATCCAATCTGCATCAGTACCCGTGGTCGATGCAAATAAATGAGCATTTACTATACCTGTGATAACAAGATCCTCTTTTAAAGAATCTGAAGTAAAACTGATCACATCGGGTCGTGTATAAACAAATCGCTGGTCTTCTACCTGCCAGGTTCGCCAGCGGCTACCCTTTCCATATGTTTCCTCTATGGGCAAGGTCCTGTAAGGAACTGGCTTTTGCGGATCACTGATATACGAAACGGATCCATCTTCAGAAGGTTTTGCAAATCCTGCCTTTAGCCCCGGACCGGCATATAAAGGCCGGATCGTTGCCTGACGCGGAGGCCACGTATCATAAGTCTTCCATTCATTTGACCCTGTTTGAAAAATATATGCTTCTTCGAATTTCCCATCTCCAATTCCTTTCAGATAGTAATCAAACCATTTTTTCTGAAGCCTGCGAAATTCTTCACCAGTATTACTTCCCAATGAAATCATACCAATACTATCTCCCTTGCTCCTTCCCCACTGCCCATGAAACCAGGGACCCAGTACAAGATAATTTTTATTACCATCGTCCGATTTTTCCAAATAATTATACATGAGTTGCGGACCATTCAGATCTTCCTGATCATAAAACCCGCCTACATTCAATTGCGGTATAGTCGTTTTCGTTACATAGGAAAGAGGAGAATTCTTTTGCCAGAAACTGTCATAATCAGGATGTTTTACAAAATTGTTCCAGGTTGGGATTCTGTCGTGAAAATATTTCTCGTTCACATTCTTCAGGCTGCCCAGTTTCAAATACCAGTTGAAAAGATCATAAACAGGAAATTGAAAAGAACTATCGGTCGTTTTATCTCCTTCCACTTCATACGTATACTCAAAACCATAACTTAGACGGAAAGCACCATTATGATGAAAATCATCGCCCAAAAAAAGATCGCCCATGCATGCCTGTTCAGACGATGCTTTCAGCGCCGGATGCGGATCCACCGCCCCAACAAGCGCCAGCCAGCCAGGATATGAAATTCCTGTAATCCCAGCTTTGCCATTATTGTTTTTAACATTATGAAGCAGCCAATCTATCGTATCCCAGGTATCCGTACTCTCATCAACAGCACCTTTTACAGTTTGGTGAATCACCGGCTGATGAATTTGCATGTTTCCCTGACTTTTATATTTCCCACGAATATCCTGGAAGACAAAAATGTATCCTTCAGGGGCCATATTTAAAAACGAAAAATTTTTAGAGAGCGTAATTGTCTGGTTAACCTCAGGAAGACCAGCGTCAATTCCATAAGGTGTTCGAACGATGAGAAAGGGATAAGAACTATTTTGATTTACAGGAGAAAGTACTATAGTATTCAATAAGATTCCGTCCCGCATAGGAATCATATAACTGGTTTTTTCATATCTGAGGGAATCAGGCAGCTGCGAAAAAGCAAATAAATGAAATCCTGCCAGTGCCGCCAGGAGAAAAATTTTTTTCATATTAAATATTAAAACATATTATTCATAAATCCTGAGGCGGGCTCTAAGTGCTTCCGTTTCCTGCTGAAGTTCTTTTATTTTTTCCAGCAAATGTTTCAATGCATCTATCCCGGGAATATTGATATCCAGATCGTAATACAGACGGCTGAATTTCTCCAGTTCAGTCAGTTCTTCTTTCAAAATAAATCGTTGGTTTTCTTTGTAACTTATAGAAATCAGACCGTAAGATTCCAGGGATTCCACGAATGTTTGCTCCACATGATAATAGGAGCAAAACGTTTCGACAGGTATGATTTCTTCTGACATACTTTTCGTTTTATCTCATTTTCGAGAGTTCGGTAAATAGTTCCTTTTCTCTCGCAGTAAGATTATTCGGAATTAAAATATTATAAGTAACAAACAAATCACCAAATGATCCTTCATGTTTATAAAGCGGAAAGCCCTTACCTTTCAACCTGGCCTTCATTCCATTCTGGGTTTCAGGTTTAACTTTGAGTTTGATTTTGCCATCCAGGGTATCCACCATTACATCTCCACCCAATACAGCAGTATACAGATTCAGGTTCAGCGTGATATATAAATCATTTCCTGTTCTTTTAAAAACCGGATCGGGTTCTATCCTGAATGTGATATACAAATCTCCCTGCGGACCGCCATTCGCACCAGGTGCACCATGATTTTTTAATCGTATAACCTGTCCGTCTTCTACTCCTGCCGGTATGGTAATGCGAATATTTTTTTCATTGACCGTTAGAGTCTGACTATGTGTTTTCGCCGCATCGCGAAGTGAAAGATGCAGTTCGGCCTGATAATCCTGGCCCCTGAATTTTGTATTGCGCGATCCTGAGCCGCGTGCACCCGTACCAAACATCTGTTCAAAAAAATCTGAATACTGCCCTTCACCAAAATCCTCTCCCCCTCCAAAATCTGCAAATGGATTTGAAGATTGCTCTGATCTTCTCTGGCCTGAATAGGCACCTGACTGACGGCTCTTTTCAAATTCTTCGGCTTTTTCCCAGTTCTCTCCATATTGCTCTCCGTACTGATCGTATTTCTTTCTTTTCTCAGGATCGCTGAGTACTTCATTGGCTTCGTTGACCTGCTGAAATTTTTTATGCGCTTCCTTATCTTTAGGATTGAGGTCAGGATGTAATTTTCTCGCCAGCTTGCGATAAGCTTTTTTGATATCTTCCTCTGATGCGGTTTTTGGAACTCCCAGAATTTTATAATAGTCAGTATATGCCATATGCGTCCTGGTTATACCAGTTCTTTGACAACATTCCAGATTACTTTTGGTTTACCAAGGGTATAATAGTGTAATACGGGAACACCGGCTTTTTTTAGTTCACGGCTCTGCTGCAACAACCATTCGGTACCAATCTGTTCTACATCTTCATCCGATTTACATTTCGTTACTGCATTTGAAAGATCTGCAGGAATGTCCACATGAAAAACTTTTGGTAAAAGGCTGAGTTGTTTTTTATTCGTTATGGGTTTCAATCCGGGAATGATCGGAACTTCAATCCCATTCTCCCTGCAGGCTTTGACGAAATCAAAAAATTTCTGATTATCAAAAAACATCTGTGTGGTTACATATTCGGCACCCGCATCCACTTTTGCTTTCAGGAACGAAAGGTCGGTTGCCAGGTTGGGTGATTCAAAATGTTTTTCTGGATAACCTGCGACTCCTATACAGAAATTGGTTTTGCTCCCGTTTTTAATATCTTCTTCCAGGTAAATACCCTGATTCAGATTCACAACTTGTTTCAATAAATCCAGAGCATACTGATTTCCCCCTGGCTCTGGCGTAAACGCGGCTTCGTTTTTTGGAGCATCCCCTCTCAGAACGAGTACATTATCTACTCCCAGGAAATGCAGGTCGATCAATGCATCTTCAGTTTCACGTTTTCCGAATCCACCGCAGATCAGATGTGGAACTGCGTCTACCTGGTAATGATTCATAATGGCGGCACATATGCCAACTGTACCAGGCCTTTTTCTCACTTCCACCTTCTCGAAAGTACCATCACTCTTCTTTTTGAACATTGTTTCACTGCGGTGGTAAGTCACGTTAATAAATGCCGGCTTGAACTCCATCAGGGGGTCCAGGTGATCATATATTGAACTGATTGTCTTTCCTTTCAAAGGCGGAAGAATTTCAAAGGAAACAGCGCTATCTTTTGACTGGCGGATGTGATCAATAACCTTCATCAGTGGGTTCCAGAACGGTTTATTTGTGGATTGCAAACTTAATTCAATAGCACTATAACACAAGCACCTGTTAAACTATTTTAAAATGAATCGATTACACATTCTTCTGGTATTTTTGCTCAAATTTTACAGGAATTGAATCTTACTATTCATACAAAAGATCTTGTCAAAACCTATCACAACCGTACAGTGGTTGACCATGTTTCCGTAAATGTAAAACAGGGTGAAATTGTAGGTCTGCTTGGACCCAATGGTGCGGGAAAAACAACGACTTTTTATATGGTGGTCGGTCTTATCAAACCCGATGAGGGACAGGTTTTTCTGGACGACCGGGATATTACCCGATTGCCCATGTATAAGAGAGCCCAACTTGGCCTTGGATATCTTCCCCAGGAAGCTTCTGTTTTTCGCAAACTCTCTGTGGAGGATAACCTCAAAGCCATCCTGGAAATGACCAAAATGACTAAGAAGGACCAAAAGGAAAAGCTCGAAGCACTTCTGGATGAATTCCGTTTGCACCACGTACGTAAAAACAACGGAGATTCCCTGAGCGGGGGAGAAAGAAGACGAACAGAAATTGCGCGCGCACTGGTCGTAGATCCGAAATTTATTTTATTGGATGAACCTTTTGCAGGAGTAGATCCAATTGCCGTTGAAGATATCCAGGCCGTGGTAGCAAGACTGAAATATAAAAACATCGGCATCCTGATTACAGACCACAATGTAAATGAAACACTTTCTATTTGCGACAGGGCTTATTTGCTGATTGAAGGAAAAATCTTCAAGCACGGAACAGCAGAAGAGCTTGCCGCGGATGAACAGGTTCGCCGGCTATACCTTGGCCGGAACTTTGAATTGAAACGAAAAGACTATCTTCACGAAGAAGCGTCCAGGCCCGTCATTTAGAGTATTTATGATAGTGGCAGGAGCTATTTCTATGATCTAAACCAAGTCATCTTGAAATTATTAAGTCCTGCCATATCACGCCTGGCCAGGATGAGACGCTGGCAAATAGAACAATGGGTTCTCGACCCTGTTGCCGTCCAACGCGAAGTATTGCAGGACCTGGTTACCTCAGCCCAGTATACTGAAATAGGACGTAAGTATAATTTCTCCAAATTATTTTCCATTAAAGAATTTAAGAAAGCTGTTCCGGTACACGATTATGACGACCTCAAGCCATATATTCAACGCATTATGCAGGGGGAAGAAAACCTGCTTTGGAATACTCCCATCAACTGGTTTGCAAAGAGCAGCGGCACTACCAGCGATAAAAGCAAATTCATACCGGTAAGTGAGGAAAGTCTGCAGGACAACCATTATCTCGGCGCGAAGGATGTACTTACCATGTATTATCATTTTCATCCTGATTCAGACCTGCTCACAGGAAAAGGTCTCGTTATCGGCGGAAGTCATACTATCAGTCAGTTCAATGCGGAAGTGCAGTATGGCGACCTCAGCGCTGTTCTTTTACAGAACTCTCCATTCTGGGGTAATTGGATACGTACACCCGAATTACATATCGCTCTTCTGGATGAATGGGAAGATAAGATCAATCAGATGGCAGGCAATACCATACGTGAAAATGTGACTTCCATTTCCGGTGTTCCGACCTGGACCCTGGTTCTATTAAAAAAGATCCTCGAAAATACGGGCAAAAAAAATATTCTGGAAGTATGGCCTTCGCTGGAATTATACATCCACGGAGGCGTTTCGTTTACGCCTTACCGTGAGCAGTTTAAAAAAATCATCGGAGGCGATATCAATTACCTTGAAATGTATAATGCCAGCGAAGGTTTTTTCGCTGCACAGGACTATCCCGGAGAAGATGGTATGCTGCTCTTTACCAATCATGGTATTTTTATGGAATTCATGCCTGTGGAAGAATATGGGAAATCAAATCCGCAGACCATCGGATTAAAGGATGTGGAATTAGGCAAAAACTATGCGCTGGTGATCAGCACCAACGGTGGGCTCTGGCGTTACCTGGTTGGGGACACCATTCAATTTACCCGTCTGGGGCCTTTCCGCATCAAAGTAAGTGGCAGGCTTAAACATTTTATCAATGCTTTTGGAGAAGAGATCATTGTGGATAATGCCGATAAGGCAATAGTTGTTGCAGCAAATAAATCCGGAGCTGTAGTCAACGATTATACAGCTGCCCCGGTTTATTTCGGCGACCATTCCAACGGTGCTCACGAATGGCTGATCGAATTTGAGAAAGAACCTGAAAGCATCGCTTTGTTTTCTGATGAACTTGATAAAGCATTAAAAGAATTAAACAGCGATTATGAAGCAAAGCGTCATAAGGGTATTGCCCTCAGACCACCCATTATAAAATCAGTTCCCAAGGGCCTATTTTCCAGTTGGCTTCGCAAAAAAGGAAAACTGGGAGGTCAACATAAAGTTCCCCGCCTTTCGAATGACAGGAACTATGTGGATGAACTGCTGACTATGCTGAATAATAAACTTTGAGAGTGTGGAAGTGTGGTAGTGTGGAAGAATGGAAGTGAAAACAAAATACCCTACCACTCTTCCACACTACTAAGTAAGCTTGCAGCGACAACGAGACTCACAAACGATGAAGTATAAAAAAGATATCCGTAGGGGACATCAATAAACTGATAAAAAACGAGCAGACTGAGCTTGAAGCAAGCCAGGTTAATGTTTCGGAACTGCCATTTTTTTTGAAGCAGGCAAAAACACATGAATAAAAGAGGAATCCCAAAACTCATTGTCAGTAAACAAAAATGCAGAATTGCCATTCTGTGGGGGCCATAAAATTTTGCCAGGCCAAGGTTCAGCCAGTATACTTCAGGTGTAAAATCCCAGACATGTTTTGCAAAAGACACATAATTCCCTGGCAGGGCTATCATTTGATCAAGTGTTTTAAACCCGAAAGGAATCAGAAAGAAAAGCAGAAAACAAAGGATTCCGGTAACAGAGAATTCAATAAGTTTTCGTACTTCTTTACGTGCAGCAAAAAAAATCAGGCATGGAACCAGCCATCCTATCATGCTGTACCTGCTTAACAGACAAAGAGAGGCTGTTAAACCCATAATAAAAGCATTTCCCGAAATAATAGCTATAGTAAGCAATACAAAATAAAAAATGACAACACCTTCTTCACTCATGCTTATAAGGCTGTGCACTTCATTTCTTGCAAAAATCCACCAAAACAATAAACCAGTTATTGCAATCAGGCTGTAGCCGAAATATTTGTTTTTCCTTATTTGTATAAGGTTTAGAATGATAATAAAGCTGAATAAAACGAGCAGTACAGTTATCCATCGCACATCAATATGCAGCGCAACGGCTAAAGAATATGGCAACCACATTGCTGGCAGGTAGATGGGGCGTGTTCCATTCCAAATTTCAGGAATCGGTTCGTACACATGTTTCATTTCTCCATGAAGGAACCTTTCATTCATAACTTTTATTACGGGAAGCATATCTGCAAAATCCGGATCCAGGGGGATCAGATCCAGCCAGTAACGGGATGTAATAAACGCAAGCAGTAATATCAATACGATGACTGGCAATTTTAGCAGGGACTCCTTTTTCAATTCAGTGACCCTGGGTAGTCTCGCAGATGGAAGTATGAGTATGGAAAAAATGAAAATCAGGCCAGCCATGAGATATAAGATCGAAACTACGCTTGTCTGTTCCCCTATCAGAAGCCCATAACTTGCTAGAAAAGTTTCTGCAGCCAAAGCAAATAATAATAATTTCTTTCTATTAATCAGATTCATGGTTCGATGGAAAGGCCTAAATTAATATTTAAATTTACCTGCAAACTTTTCAGTTTATATATTTGACTCCACATAATGCAATGAAATGAAGCTTTTAGAAGGGAAAATAGTAATCGTTACAGGCGCAGCGCGCGGGATTGGTGAAGCCATTGCGATCAGGATGGCAGAACAGGGCGCACATATTGCATTTAGTTTCCTATCCAGTGAAGAAAAAGCCAAAATCCTGGAAAAAAAGTTGCAGTCATTTGGTGTCCAGGCAAAAGGATACAAGAGTAATGCGGGATCATATGAGGAAAGTGAAAAATTTGTAAACGAAGTTCTGGAAGAACATGGTACTGTAGATGTTTGCATAAATAATGCAGGTATATCCAAAGATAGTTTGTTGTTGCGGCTTAATCCCTCGCAATGGGATGAAGTCATGGAAGTCAATTTGAAGAGTGTTTTCAATATGACCAAACAGGTGATCCGGCCCATGATGAAAGCAAAAAAAGGATCAATCATCAATATGAGTTCCATCATAGGAATTCGTGGAAACGCAGGCCAATCAAGCTATGCAGCTTCCAAAGCAGGCATTATCGGATTTACAAAGTCCGTTGCGCATGAACTTGGAAGCAGGAATATCCGATGTAATGCCATTGCTCCCGGGTTTGTGGAGACAGACATGACGCACTACCTGAAGGATGAAGAAGGAGCCAAATCATTCCTGGCAAAAATTCCGCTCAACAGGTTTGCAAGTGCTACTGAAATAGCGGATACTGCCTTATTCCTTGCTTCAGATATGAGTAGTTATATAACCGGTCAGGTAATAAGTGTCTGCGGTGGCTTGAATATATAAAAACGAATATGGAATGAGCTGATCATTTAATCATCTTTATAAACGGGGATTATGAGAAAGCTGTTAACAAATGCTTCAGCAGATATTCCTGCTTCCGTAGTTGTATTCCTTGTGGCTTTACCTCTTTGTCTGGGAATAGCCCTGGGTTCTGGTGCGCCTTTATTTTCCGGAATTATAGCAGGAATGGTAGGTGGTATCGTAATTGGTCTCCTCAGCGGATCTTCACTAAGTATTAGTGGTCCTGCTGCAGGACTGACAGCCATTGTTGCAGTAGCCATTGGTAAAATGCCAGCTTATGAAGCCTTTCTTTTATCGGTAGTCATTGCCGGCGTACTTCAGATTATATTAGGATTCGTGGGAGCCGGCATCATTGGTGATTATATTCCAAATTCAGTGATTCGTGGAATGCTTGCTTCCATCGGATTCATTCTTATTCTGAAACAGTTCCCTCATTTGATAGGATATGATAAGGACTGGGTTGGTGATGAAACTTTCATTCAGGTCAATGATGAAAACACATTTTCAGGAATTATTAATTCAGTTAATAATATCGCGCCGCTTGCATTAATCATTGGAATAATTTCGCTTATTATTTTAATCGTTTGGGAACGACCACAATTAAAAAATAATAAATTCTTTAAGAATTTGCCGGGACCATTGGTGGTTGTCGTTGCCGGCATACTGATGAATGTATATTTCTCTTCTCCGGGAACCCGTTTTTCTCTGGGTACAAACCAACTGGTTAATCTTCCCATTGCAAGTGATTTTGCCTCTTTTACAAGCTTCTTTATATTTCCTAAATGGGAGTATTTAAACAATCCCGATGTCTGGATCACCGGTTTGACTATAGCACTAATTGCAAGTATTGAAACCCTGCTTGGAATTGAGGCCGTTGATAAACTGGATCCTCTTAAAAGGAGAACACCTGCCAACCTGGAATTAAAAGCTCAGGGAGTTGGAAATATCGTTTCCGGATTATTAGGTGGTCTGCCTCTAACATCTGTTATCGTAAGAGGTTCCGCAAACGTTGGTGCAGGTGCGAAAAGTAAATTTTCAGCCATTATGCATGGTGTGCTGCTTCTCTTAAGCGTCTTATTCATTCCTGGCTTATTGAATAAAATTCCACTCAGTGCATTGGCTGCTATCCTGATCATAACCGGGTACAAACTTGTAAAACCTTCCATCTTCACTGAATTATATAAGCGCGGATGGGATCAGTTTATTCCATTTATTGTAACACTTTTAGCAATACTGTTTACTGATTTGCTGATCGGTATAGTAATCGGTACCATCGTTGCTTTATTTTCTTTGATCAGAAGTAATTTTAAATCAGCCATGATGGTAATACACGATGAAAATAAATATCTTGTTCGCTTCCGAAAAGATATATCATTCTTAAACAAACCAATCGTAAAAGGAAAACTGGAAGCGATTCCGGCTGGCTCCTTTTTGATAATAGATATAGCCAGGGCTGATTTTATCGACAAGGATATCATTGATGTTATTAATGATTTTCTTCAACATGCCTATCTGAAAAATATTAAGGTAGAAATTAAGAAAAGTCAATTCAAATCAGGGCATCATCTGGTATACGACCAGTCAACAATTGGTGACTATAAGGGAACAAGTGCTCATTAACTAAAAAATATATTTTTATGCATTCCATAAATAAATTACTTCTTGAAAACAAGGCCTGGGCTGCTGAGAAGAAAGTGGATGACCCTGATTATTTTAAGGCACTCGCGAAAATTCAAACGCCTGAATTTTTATGGATTGGTTGCAGTGACAGCCGTGTACCTGCAAATGAAATCACAGGAACTCAACCCGGAGAAATTTTTGTTCACAGGAATATTGCAAACATGGTTGTTCATACAGATGTGAACCTGCTCAGTGTTCTCGAATATGCTGTAGCACATATCAAAGTGAAACATGTAATAGTTTGCGGGCATTATGGTTGCGGGGGTATCAAGGCAGCAATGACCAACCACGATTTTAAACAGGTATTGAATATGTGGCTTAGGAATATTAAAGATGTTTATCGTTTACACCGGGATGAACTTGAAGCGATCCCTGACCAGGAAAAAAGAGAAGACAGGCTTACAGAATTAAATGTTCAGGAGCAGGTTCTTCACCTTGCGAAAACCTCCATTATTCAGCGTGCATGGAAATACCGGCAGGGTCCCGATTTACACGGACTTGTTTATGGATTGAAAGATGGGCTACTTAACTCCATCTTTACCATGTCAGCTGAAAGTTCATTGGATCCTTTATACACGTATAACGATCTTGGAGCGGAATAAGGAAAGTATGGGAGTATGGGAGTATGGAAGTGAGGGCTTGACACAAAAATTGATTGATCCTTTTGAAATATAAAAATGAATAGAGAATTGAAAATGTTTTCTTCACTCCCATACTCCCATACTTTCTTAGGCTTTATTAAACAATCTTATTGCCTTCTGAGCCTGCTCGCTGGCTACAAGCAGTCCGCTGATTTTAGCACGTTCGGAAAGAAGTTGATCCCAATTTGAAGTACCTGACCACAGTATTTTTTTGATTTCCCTTACTGCCTGTGGATTTGAACGGCTTAGATGATTGACGAGTCTATTGACGGATTCATCAAGTTCTTGTAAATTCATATGAACTTCTGAATAAAGTCCACGTGTTTTAGCCCAATCAGCAGTACGCCAGGACGCTGCGTCGATTGTTAATTGTGAAAACGCAGAAAGTCCGATTTTTCGCTCAACTGCAGGGCCTACAACAAAAGGACCAATACCGATTTCCAATTCACTAAGTTTAATATCAGAGCCAGTCAAAGCAATCGCATAATCTGCTGCAGCTGCTATACCGACTCCCCCTCCGACACACTTACCCTGGATTCTGGCAATGATAAGCTTCGGGCATTTTCGCATACTGTTTATCACATGTGCAAATCCATTGAAGAATTCTTCTCCTTCTCTATTGGTTCTTATTTGTAAAAGCTCATTGAAGGATGCACCCGCACAAAAAGCCCTGTCACCTGCAGAGCGAATAACAACTACCCTGATTTCGTCATCCAGACCTGCACCATGAATATGACTTGCGAGATCCGTTAGCAGATTCTTCGGAAGTGAATTACTTTGCGGGTGAAAGAATTCAATGACCATAGTAGATCCGTGTCTTTCAGATTTTACATAACCATTTTGTTCCGGCATATTTTATAGTTTTTTTCTGACCATGGTCAGTATAGTTGCTATCATAACAGACTCTCCGGTGTCATCATACACATCTACATACCATTTTACAATGCCTTTAGGAATATCATTTTCATCCTTCAAATCCTGGCTGGTTTTTTCTTTGCAGGTTAGCCGTACGCCGATCGTTGTTCCTGCATAAACCGGTTTCAGAAAACGGCATTCATCTATTCCATAATTAAGGAGTACGGGTCCTTTTGCAGCATCTACAAATAAACCGGCTGCAGCACTGAGTATAAAATACCCATGAGCAACCCGTTTTTCAAACATGGTATCTTCAAAGATTTCATTTTCCTTATGCGCATAAAAATGGTCTCCGCTGAGATCGGAAAAACGATCGATATCCGCATCTGTTATTTTGCGAAGCGGGGTGTGTATGCTGTCACCAATCTGCAATTCTTCAAAATATTTCTTGAAAGGATGTTTCTCGTTTGTTTTCTGTGTGGCGTGGGCCTGATAAATGGAACTGATGTTAGTTATACTATCCGGTGAACCCTGAATAGCTGTTCTTTGCATATAATGTTTAACTCCTCGGGCACCTCCCATTTCTTCACCCCCGCCAGCACGGCCCGGACCCCCATGAACAAGCATAGGAAGGGGAGATCCATGCCCCGTACTTTCTTTGCCATCCTGACGATTTAAAACTAATATTCGTCCATGATGGGTAGCGGCACTGACAACATAATCTTTTGCTATTCGATCTGAAAAAGTTACAATTGTGCTGCAAAGTGATCCCTTCCCTTTTTTTGTCAGCTGTATAGCTTCATCAAGATTTTTATAGGGCATCAAAGTGCTCACAGGTCCGAAAGCTTCGATGTCGTGCGCACCACCACCGGCAAATGGATTTTCATTTTCCAATAAAAGCGGACCCATGAAAGCTCCTTTTAGAAAATCTGCATCAACGAGTTCCACACTATCGAGAGAACCATAAATTATTCTTGAGGAAGCCAATAATTTTTGCACCTGATGCTTCACTTCATTTCGCTGATCCTGACCTGCGAGTGAACCCATGCTGACTTTCTCATTTTCAGGATTCCCGATCAGTGTTTTTGATAACGAGTCAGAAATGGATTTTCGAATTTCTTCTATTTTATTTTCGGGAACAAAAATCCGCCGGATAGCCGTGCACTTTTGTCCAGCTTTTACCGTCATTTCTTTTCTTACTTCTTTTACAAAAATTTCCCATTCGGGCATTCCCGGTTCCACATCCTCTCCCAGCACAATGCAATTCAGGGAATCAGCTTCCATGGTAAATGAAACATTCTCTCTGAGGATGGAAGGATTTGATTTTAATTTCAATCCGGTTGAAGCGGAACCCGTAAATGTGACTACATCCTGGGCCGTGAGCATATCCAGAAGATTCCCGGTGCTGCCGCATATCAATTGCAATGCGCCTTGCGGAAGAATGCCTGATAACTGGATTTCCCTTACCACAGCTTCTGTTAAAAAACAGGTACATGTGGCAGGTTTAACAATCGCAGGCATACCTGCCAGGAGATTGACGGCAATTTTTTCCAACATGCCCCAGACAGGAAAATTATATGCATTGATATGTATCGCCACCCCTTCTTTCGGAACGAGGATATGCTGCGCCATAAAACGATGATTCCTGCTCAGGTCGACCGGATCTCCATCGGTACAAAAAGGCTGGTCAGGAAATTTTCTTCTAAGGGAAGCATATGAAAAAAGATTCCCGATACCACCTTCAAGATCTATCCATGAATCTGCCCTTGTTGCACCTGTCTGATAACTTATCCTGTAAAATTTTTCAACCTGGTTTTTGAGATGCATCGCGAGGGCTTTCAACATCCTTCCTCTTTCATGAAAGGTCATTTTTCTCAAAGCAGGATTTCCATGTTTTCTTGCATATTCGAGAATTTCCTGAAAATCCAGACCTCCTGTGCCGGCCATATAAAGAGGTGTGCCTGTCACAGCATCATTGAGTATCAGCGGTTCACCCATGCCCTCGATCCATCGGCCAGTTACATAATTACCCAGTTTTTTCATCTGGCATTTTTAATGTTGAAAGTTAAACCTGCTTATACTCCCATACTCTCAAACTCACATACTTTCTTTCTACCAACCCAGTATCCATGCAAATATGAGTGGCACTACTATCGTTGCATCGCTTTCCACAATATATTTTGGAGTATGGATATCCAGTTTCCCCCAGGTGATCTTTTCATTAGGCACTGCGCCTGAATAAGAACCGTACGAAGTAGTTGAATCGGATATCTGGCAAAAATAACTCCAGAAGGGAACATCATGCCATTCCAGATCCTGATACATCATCGGCACCACGCAAATCGGGAAATCGCCAGCAATACCACCGCCTATCTGGAAAAAACCAATACCCTTTCCCCCAGAATTTTTCCTGTACCAGTCAGAAAGCCAAACCATATATTCTATACCACTTTTCATTGTACCGGCCTTCAGTTCACCCTTCACGATATAAGATGCGAAAATATTCCCCATTGTAGAATCCTCCCAGCCTCCAACTACTATGGGAAGATTTTTTTCTGCTGCTGCGATCATCCAGCTGTCTTTCACATCAATTTCATATCCGTCCTGCATCACTTTACTCAGGAGGAGTTTATACATGTATTCATGAGGAAAATAACGTTCACCTTTCGCATCTGCATCCTTCCATAAATGCACGATATGTTTCTGGATTTTTCTGAAAGCTTCTTCTTCAGGGATACATGTATCCGTAACGCGGTTCAGACCCTGTTCCAATAGCTCCCATTCCTGTACCGGTGTAAGGTCACGATAGTTAGGAACTCTTTTATAATGTGAGTGGGCTACCAGGTTCATAATATCTTCCTCCAGGTTGGCGCCGGTGCACGATATAATATCAATTTTGCCCTGGCGTATCATTTCAGCGAGCGATATACCCAGCTCGGCAGTGCTCATGGCGCCGGCTAAAGTAACCATCATTTTCCCGCCTTC
>DATHNR010000052.1:0-2580 GCA_035485835.1 Puia sp. | reverse complement strand
CCATTGCATTTTATTTTTTACAGAACTGGCTACAGCAATATTATTATCGCATCAAAATCGGTCCGGGTGTTTTCATTGGATCGGCGATCATGTCAATATTGATCGCCATAGTCACCATCAGTTTTCAATCCATCAAAGCTGCAATTGCAAATCCGGTAAATAGCCTTCGTTCAGAATGAACTATTTTAATCTAAAAGAAAACCCTTAGTTAATGACTACAGCTTCCAAGTCAAATATGTGCGTCAAAAATTTAGTGTTGTCTTTCTGGACTATTTATTTAATTCTTTTCAGCCCATCCTTTGTAAGTAAATATTGAATTTTATTTCCATTTTTTCTCGATTCCAGTATACCCCTGGACACTAATTGATTCAGATCATTTCTGGCGGTTTGATTGCTGATAGCATACCTTGTCTCGAGTTCCCGCACACTAAATACATTCTTTTTGTTATTTAATATTTCCTGCAACAAATCAATCTGGCGGTCATTATAATCTGTTTTACGAAGAAGTTGAAGAATATTTTTCTTTTCCTTATTCTTTCTTTCAATATAATTTTTCAATTCTTCCAATGCTTTGGTAATACACTTGAGATTGTACAGGATAAAGTAGGTTAGATCATTATCATCTAATTCCGTGTGTTGATAAGCCCGTGCATACTGTGCCCTGGATCCGAGAATGATTCTTGAAACGGACATATATTCAATCAGCCAATATCCTTTCCTGATCAGGTACCAATAAAAAATGGCCCGGGCTGTTCGTCCGTTTCCGTCAGTGAATGGATGTAAATACCCAATTAAAAAATGAAGGATGATCGCTTTGGAAATGGGATGCAAAAAGAAATTGTCTTTTTTCCTGTCATTAGCGAATTCGCAAAAGTCACCAATAAGCCCGGATAAATTTTTTATTTCAGGAGGAGTATAAACTACTCTTCCGGTTTGAACGGCCACTACCTGAACATCGTTCGTGGTGCGAAAAGCTCCTTCTTCTGTTTTCTCGGCTAATGTATTATGCGTTATTATCTGATGAATTTCCAGCATCCGCTTTTCAGTCAGATAGGTGTCTTTATTTTCAACAATCCATTGCATCGCGGCGTAGTTATTTGAAATCATTTGTTCAGAATGATTCCTGGGTTTTCTGTTACTTTCCAGCATCTCCTTCGCCAACTTACGCGTAGTAGCAGCACCCTCGAGCTGACTGGAGGCAATTGCTTCTTCCATCAAAGAGCTAACAAGATATCTTTGCTTTTCCTCTGATGGGATGATTTCTCCGGTATGCAAACTGCCACCCAGATCCATATCTAATTCATGTAAAAATTGTTGAACAACCGAAGGTGTACTGATATGTAAAGGGTAAACTGATCCTGAGAAATTGACCAATTTCTTACTCTTTCTATAGGATTTAACCAGGGTCCATAATTTCAAAGGATCATATTGCCATGCATCTGCGAGGTATTTCCATTTCTCCCAATATGGATATGAATTATCTTCTTGCTCCCGAAATACATCATCCTTTCCAACATTTAACAGATCAATCCACAGTTCAGTTATATTCTGTTGATTATCAGGTATTGGAGGCGGTTGTACAAGTCTCATAAATACTCCTAATTTTTACAAATTTAGGAGATATTGTTAATTTTACTCCTAATTTTTGAAGAATTAGGAGTATTTTGGATATTCATAAAATGAATAAAATTTCTACCCGCCAACCTTAAGTTAGTATTCCAATATACTGACCAACTGAACCCCCTCCCCAAAAATCAGAAATGAAACCCAGGTAAATATGCAGTGGATAACCGCTGATATCAGGGTTTAAATTAAAAGATCCGTCTTTGCGATAGGCGATGTCAATTTTTATTAACCACTTTTGCAATGATTCGCAATAAATGGCAATCCATAACCTGTCACGGGAATTAGCTCCCTTCCGCTGAGATTTCCCGTTCCAGCTTAATAACAAATGACCATCCTGCTGCGTATTCACCAGAAGATCTGCAGGTCCGGCTGTATTACCCTCTCCAAGCGTGAAGTTGCCGAAGTCGATTTGCCAATCCGGGTAGCTGCCAATAATTACATTTTTAAAATTGACGGATACAGCCTTGTTAAAAGATGTCATACCGTTTGGAGTAAAACTCTGGCCGATCAGAGATTTTAACGGAAGGAGAAATTTCGTAATAAAAGCAAATCTTGAACGGTGTTGTAGTTCTTTTTCAGAGAGCGCAGTTTTCCTGGGAGCTGGTTTTTTTCTCATAACCTGGACACCTTTCCAATTATAGTATACATAGTCGCCGAGTTTTCCGGAAATATTAAATTGCGGCTTATTTATTTTTGCCATGATTGAATTTTTTAAAGAATGAATTTTTATAAAACTTTCAGATTACCGATATATAAAGGAGTGGATACTTTTTTTCTGTCATCAGAGATGAATCCCATGTACACATGCACCCGGGCACCGCTGAAGAAACTTACATCCATTGCGTACATATTTTTGCATCTTTCTGTGCATCCGAATTGATGGATCCATTGATTTAATTTCTCGCAATAGATCGCGTAGTAAAATTTGTCAGAATTCAGGGATCCATACCTTTC
>DATHNR010000051.1:0-6752 GCA_035485835.1 Puia sp. | reverse complement strand
AACGTCGCGTATTTCGCGTTCAGTTTCAATAGTTATCTTCCCCTTATCATATCCGGGCAAGGATGCTAAATGTCCGACGGTCAAACCTGGAAAAGCTACCAGCCTTTCTTTTTCATGTATCACTGCCAGGCCCGATGGAATGATCACAACCCTTGATACAAGGTTTAACGGCTTACCATTTAATTCAACGATAATATATCTGATACGGTGGGAAATATCGTCAAATAAAAGTTCAGTTACCCGGCCAATTTCCTGATTGTGCAGAGCAGTCACTTTCCAACTCCTGATATCAGGCTCCCCCTCTCTCATTTCGTATTCACTCGCATGTAACTCTTTCAAGTGATCGTTGTATACATATTCTTTGGTTGACATTTCTTTTATTTTTTAATTTTTAATTATGTTTTATTGAAATTGGAAACCCTGCCATTCTCCTTCAGGATGAAGCTGCTGGGTTTGGTGTTGATCACCAAATTGTCTTTCCGGTAAAAATGCATGTAATAATAAATTCCGGCAGCCGCAACTATTATAATTATTAATAGCCACAACCATATATAATTGCTTCGTTTGCGTTGAACATGTAATTCAGCCATAACAAATATTTCAGATACTTATAACTTAAATCATGCCTTTGTGCAGACTCCTCTCATATTATTTTAATTATATGAGGATGAACCTGTTGGAAAAATATGCGTTTTGCTTGTTTCTCTAAATGGGGAATTTTTTCCAATTCCTTACCACATTAGAAGATGCAGCAGGCATTCGAGCCTGCTCGCTAAAGGTTTGCAGGTAAGTAAATTTCAAAACTGGCCCCCAGTCCGGGTTTACCAGTCGCACGAATGAACCCCTTGTGGTTCTGGACTACTTTTTTACAAATAGAAAGGCCAATGCCCGTCCCTTCATATTCTACCCGTGAATGCAGGCGCTGAAAAAGCTCAAATATTTTATCGGCATACTTTTGTTCAAATCCGATACCATTATCGGAAATGGATATTCTCCAATATCCCGTTTCGTTTAAGAAAATATCTGAAGTTTTCATTTCACCCGGCAGAACCCACCGGGAGCTGATCTGAATGACCGGTGCAATTCCCTCCCTTCTATACTTAATCGAATTCATGATCAGGTTTGTAAAAAGCTGGTTGATTTGCAGAGGGACGCATGGAATCGCCGGTAGGTGCTCACGGTGAATACTTGTCTGACTTTCTTCAATCTGTTCATGGATATTATTACAGGCGTCTTCCAGGATACTATTTAAATCAGCGAGTTCGAATTCCATTCCGCGGGTATTCATTCTGGAATAATTCAACAACGAACTGATTAAGTTCTTCATTCTTTTTGTCGCTTTCATGACGCGCTGAAGATAATCCAGGGTCTTGTCTGGCAATTGCTCATCAGAATTGCTTAAGATCAAATCGCAAAATGTCTGAATTTTTCTTAGGGGTTCCTGTAGATCATGGGAAGCGATATAAGTAAATGAAGTTAATTCAGCATTATTCTGCGCCAGCTCCGTATTTATATGCTCAAGTTCGATCTGATACCTGAGAATCGTTTTCTCATCGAGTTTTTTTTGTGTCTGATCTGTCACAATAATGCCTACTGTGGCGAGTTTTGGTTGTAGTGAAGTCAGTGAAATATATACAGGAATCGTTTTGGTTCCGACGGATAAATTAATTTCTCCTTTACTTCGTCCATGCATGGATTCATGAAATAGATCTCCGAATTTTATTTTCGAATCCTGATGAACGAAATCCCAGATGAACCTGCCGATTACTTTTTCGTAAGGCACTCCAATCATTTCAATAAAAGACGAATTAGTATAAACAATCAACCCGTCTTCTGTGATATTGACAGCCCCTTCCCCAATCTCTTCAATAAGGACCCGGTATGCATAGTCTCCGCTCTGAAGCGTATAAATCTCTGACTGGTTGTTTTTATTTACAGCAAAGGCATCCACTTCACCAGCCTTTATGGCATCAATCAACTGCTCGGAGTCAGCAAGTTTTGCTTCAAGGATTTCAATTTTCTTCCGCAAATCATCCATGCTTTCAGCCATCTTACTTTACTCTTTTATTGTAATGCCCAAACCCCTGATCACTTTTTCTGAATCAGAAAAAGTTCCTACCAGTGTTTTCTTTGGCAGGGGAAGGCGCTTTATCAGAGAGGGACTGAAAACGATCTGTTGTTCGGATGCGAGTTCCGGATGCTTATAGAGATCAATGATTTCCAGCTGAAACGAATCTTCCATCAGTTCGGAACATATCTTTTTAATATTGCCAATGGCTTCCATGGACTTGACCGACATTCCTGAAACATACAGTTGCAGGACAAGTTTATTGCCTGCAATCACGATGGGTATGTTTTTCTTGTTCATCAGTTAATCTTTTTTACAGAAGCGGGACGGATATTCAAACCTACCAGGACTTTTTCCTCGTTTGACAGATCACCGATAATCTTCCTTATAGGCTCCGGAAATTTTCGTACCAAAGTCGGAATAGCAAAGATCTGATCCCCCTCTGCCAGGCGGGGATTTACCAATAAGTCCACTATCTCAATTGTATATTTCCCATCCAGATGCTCCCTGCAATATTTAGTTAAATTCATTAGCGCCAAAACTGATTTAGGTGTTTGGCCGGCTATATATAACCTGAGTTCCCATGTTTCTTTTGACATATGAATTTTAATGGTAGTTAAGACGGTTTTTTTATTTTGATCCCTTTGTTCTGTATAATAAATTCCCATACCAGGTTTGAATGTCCCATCCCCCTGGATTTTACGATGCTGAGCGCCCTCTGGCGGGTATCGTTTTTTTCGTTGTTTGAAACCCGGATCCAGGTATCGGCCAGGGATGAAACAGCATCTACTGTCAAATCGCTGTAAAGATTATCATTTTCATGTGTCAGGGAAGTAAACAGGGCGTTGATCTGGTTTACTTTGAGCATATCCATCAAACGGACCAGCATGGCACGAACCTCACTACCATTGCCAACCGTAACCAGGCTGCTGATCGGGTCGATGATAACGGTCCTCGGTTTCAATTCCTTTATCAGTTTATGCAAAACCAACAGATGCATTTCAAGTCCCTGTAATGAGGATCGGGATGAATGTATGACGAGTATTTTAGATTTTATATATGGCTTCAGATTGATGCCTACCGACATCATATTACGGACCAGTTGGTCAGGTGACTCTTCAAAGGAAAAGTACAGGGTGGATTCTTTTCTCTGACAGCTACTCAGGGCAAAATACGAAGACAGCGTCGTTTTTGAAGTTCCCGCAGATCCTGTGATCAGAACACTGGTGCCCCTGAAAAATCCTTTCTTGTCAAAGAGTTTATCCAGTCCATCATGCCCGTACGACAATATTTCTGAAGAAATTTTGTGCTCCAGCTTCAGCGATGTAATTGGCAGAACTGAAATGCCGGTTTCATCTATAAGAAAAGGGTACTCATTGGTTCCATGCATGGATCCCCTGTACTTCACAATTCTCAGCCGTCGTGTCGCTATCTGGTCTATAACACGGAAATCAAGCAGGATAACGCAGTCTGATACATATTCCTCCAAACCCTGGCGCGTAAGGGAACTTTCTCCCCTTTCGCCGGTGATTATGGCAGTCACACCCTTTGCTTTAAGCCATTGAAAAAGTCTTCTCAACTCTGATCGCAGGATCGTGGCATTATCCAGTCCGCCGAAAAGTGATTCAATGGTATCCAGCACAACTCTTTTGGCACCAATCGCATCGATCGCATAGTTTAACCTGATGAACAGTCCTTCAAGGTCGTATTCGCCTGTTTCCTCAATCTCGCTTTTTTCAATTACAATGTGATCTATCCTTAATTTTTTCTGACTTATCATTTTATCCAGGTCGAATCCCAGGGAGTGAACGTTCTGGCTGAGGTCTTTTGGCGATTCCTCAAAACTCATGAACACCCCAGGCTCGTCGTATTCTACGATTCCTTTGACAAGATATTGAATGCCCATCAGTGTCTTACCACAACCTGCACTGCCACAAATCAGGGTTGGGCGACCTTTTGGAAACCCGCCCCCGGTAATTTCATCTAATCCGTCAATACCGCTTTTGGACTTTTGTAAGCCTTCTATATTGTCCTGACTCATTAAAATTTTAATTATACTTTAAATGTATTCAATTATTCTATCCAAATGACTTCCAGGAAAACAGGAATTTCCGGGGAATTATTTACTCACTAAAAGCACCGATCAATATTTTTTGTATTAATTGCTTTTATTTGTATACCAATTTATTGTAAACTACAGGCAGAAATCGGTGATATCAAAAATTAATTTGCGAAATGGTAGAGGCTCAGAAATATTTACCTTCAGATTTGAATGAAATCAATTTAGAAGAAGAGACCATTCGGAAACTTCATTTTCAATTCCTGCCTGCTTATGCTCTTTTCCTTCTGGAAAATAAAGTGGCGGATCTCTCGGAATATCAGGTAGAGCTGTTCAGTGAATTTAAACCCCCTGTGCTTCATTATTTTAATAAATTTAAAAGAGAAGAACTTCTTTATATCGGGAGGCAGGGGATTGAAAAAATGCTGGGCGCTATCAGTCAGAATAAGGCAGTTTCCTATATTGAGAATTCCTTAAGGGACTGGCTTAATAACCAGTTGCCACAAATTTCCAGAAACCAGATAGTTGCAGATGATATCACTCTGATCAGCCTCATCAGAAGAAGACTATTCGCAAAATATATTTCATTCTTCACTAAAGATATGGATTCAGCCATCCTCATCCTCAATGAGATTGACGACTTTACCACAATATCGGAAACCATTTCATTGAAATATTTTCTATCCCTTCAGCAGAATCTTATTGAACAAACCCAGAAATTGGCAAAAATCGGAAACTGGGTGTGGGATCTGGAGAGAAATTCTTTGTCCTGGTCTAAAGAATTATACCTCATATATGAATTGGAAAATGTCAATATATCAGATATCGATCTTGCTTCTTTTAATCATCCTGAAGATGCGGACATGGTAAAGAGAAAAATGGAAATTTCAAGGGAGTCAAAAAAACCCCATGATTTCTATTATCGCATAATCCTGGGAGATGGCAGGGAAAAAACCCTGCATGCCAAGGGTCAGGTAATTTCAAATGCTTCAGGTAAAGCAGAAATGATGTTCGGTACCCTACAGGATTTTACAGACCAGAAAAGAGTGGAAAATCAACTGGAGCAAAACCAGCATTTCATACAAAAAATCACCGATCTCACCCCCTCTCTAATCAGCGTGTATAATATTTACACCGGCGAATATCTTTTCATTAACCAGGCAATTGAATCCCTGCTGGGTTATGAACGGGAAATGGTCCTAAATAAAGGTGTAGAATTTTTTAAGGATATCGTTCATCCTGAAGACCTGGACCGTATTCTGAATGAAAACCAGGAAGCACTGAAACAAGCAAATCATGAAGAATCCGGTCATGTTGAAAATATTAAAGAGTTCCGTTACAGGATGCGGCATAAGAACCAGGAATATCGCTGGTTTACTACTTATGGTTCGGTTTTCGAAAGGAACAATCAAAACCTGGTGGAAAAAGTGATCAATATATCCTTTGATATTACAGACCAGATTAAAACCAATATCCTGCTGGAAGAACGGAATCGAGAAGTAAGGAACCAGGAGGAAAGATATTTTCGCATGATCAACGAGGTACAGGATTATGCTATTCTCCGACTCAGCCGGGAAGGCATCATTGAAAATTGGAACAGCGGAGCGAAAAAAATAAAAGGATATAATTCTGATGAAATCATTGGTAAACATTTCCGGATTTTTTATGCCAAAGAAGATCAGGAAAGCCATCTTCCTGAATTCCTCATACAGAAAGCTACTAAAGAAGGAAAAGCTGTACATGAAGGCTGGAGAGTGAGAAAAGATAAAACAAAGTTCTGGGGAAGCATATTAATAACCGCACTGCACAATGAAGAAGGCGGGGTCGTAGGTTTTTCAAAAGTAACAAGGGATTTAACGCAAAAGAAAATTGCAGAAGAGAAATTATTAATTTATACAGAGAATATTGAAAAAAACAACCGGGAGCTGGAAGAAAAAAATAAGCAGCTTGAGTCCTTCAATTATATAGCAAGCCACGATTTACAGGAGCCCATCCGAAAAATTAAACTCTTCATCAGTCGTTTGAAAGAAGACGAGCCCATGACGCTGAACGCGCAGAGAACTATTTCTAAAATTGAAAATGCCTGTCTCAGAATGCAGGACCTCATCAACGGACTGCTTTTATATTGTCAGGCCGATCATCAGGAAAACAATGAAACCATTTCACTGGATAGTCTATTGCAGGAAGTTATCTCAGAATTAAATGAGCAAACAGAACAAATTGAAATAGTTATTGAAAAAGCACAGCTGCCCTCCCTCAAAATTAATAAACTTCAATTCAGACAGGTTTTTTATAATATTTTGTCAAATTCCATAAAATATAAAAAAGAAAATACTCCCCTGAAACTGGAGATAGATTATTACATCGAAGGCCCCTATCATGTGATAACCTTTCATGACAATGGTATCGGATTTGACCAGGCATATTCAGACAAAATATTCGGACTTTTCCTGAGATTACATGATAATTCAACTTATGCGGGAACCGGTCTCGGCTTAGCCATCTGCAAAAAAATCGTGGAAAGCCATGGAGGTAAAATCAGTGCTTCCGGTTCATCAGGAAAGGGTGCCACGATAAACCTATACTTACCAGCAGAATAAATTTTATTTCAACATACATCATTTC